>CALCXL010000116.1 GCA_937907595.1 uncultured Pseudomonadota bacterium | reverse complement strand
CCAGGCCCCAGGGCACCGCCTGGTTCGTGCTTGATCCAAGTCAAGCTGCACGCGTCGGAACGCTGCCATAGTCGACCACGGGACGCGAGTTCTGGCCGCTTGCGGGGGGACGATGACCAGCCGACCTGAGCCGCAGCCATGCCCAGGGTGCCCCCTCGAGGGGTTGCCCGGGCCTCCGATGCACCGCCGGCGCCACGCCGCGGGCGAGCTCTTGGTCGCCCAGGGCGCGGCGCCTTCGGAGCTGTTGCGCGTGCGCTCGGGCGTGGTCGTGCTCTCGGCCGTCGACGCCGAGGGGGAGGAGCGGGTGTGTTGCCTGCGCGGCCCGGGGGCCGTCCTCAACGCCGGCGCGCTGACGGGGCGGAGCGCCGCCTTCCGCGCCGAGGCGCTGACTCCGGTGGAGGTCTGCCTGCTCCCCCGCGAGCGGCTGGAGGACGCCGTGCGTCAGGAGGGGCCCGCGGGCTTGCGCCTGGCGCACCTGCTCCTGTCCGAGGGCCGCTCCTGGGCCCTGGGATCCCTCGGCGGCTCCGGTCGCAAGGCAACCAGCCGGGTCGCAGCGCTGCTCCTGGAGCTCGACGACCTGGGGGTGGACAGCCGCGGGGTCCAGCGGCGCCTGCTCGCGCGGGTGTTGGCGATCCGGCCGGAGACCCTGTCCCGCTCGCTGCGCAGCCTGCGCGAGGCCGGGGCCATCGACTCCGTCGGCGCCGTCGTGGACTCGAGCCGCCTGCGAAGGCTGGCCCGTGACTGAGCCGACCGCTCCGTTCGCGCCCGAGCTCCTGGAGGTTGTGCAGGCCGTGCCCTGCGGCCTGCTCTTCGTGCTGGGCGACGGACGCATCGCCCTGGCCAACCCCGCCGCGGAGCGGATGTTCGGCTACGCCCCCGGGGAGCTGGTGCAACGCCCCATCGAGGACCTGGTGCCCGGGCCCAGCCGCGGGGCCCATCGCGCCATGCGCGCCAACCACCACGCCGGCGGCGACGGCCGCCGCATGAACCGGGGCCGCGTCGTGCAGGGCCTGCGCAAGGACGGCGAGATCGTGATGGTCGAGATCGGCCTGAGCCCGCCCAGCCGCCTGCAGGGCCTCACGATCGCCTCCCTGGTGGACGTCAGCCTCATCGCCGCCAACGCCGACGGGCTCGCCGTCGTGGGCTCCGAAGGCGAGCTGTTGTACGCCAACCCCGCCGCGGTGGAGCTGCTGGACGGCCCCGACGGGGTGCCCAGCCGCTTCCCCATCCCCACCCTGCGGGGCGAGACCGTGGTGGTGGGGGTGCGCAGACCGGACGGCCGGCGCCGCTGGATCGAGGCCCGCATGGCCGACATCCCCTGGCACGGCCAGAGCGCGGTCCTGGCCTCCCTGCGCGACGACACCGAGCGGCGGCAGCTGCAGGAGCAGGTGCACACCCAGCGGCGCACCGCCTTGGTGGGACGCCTGGCGGCGGGGGTGGCGCACGAGTTCAACAACGACCTGCAGGCGATCCTGGCGGGCATCGCGGCCGCGGAGACCGCGGACGACGTCGGGCGCGCGGTCCTGTTCGTGGGGATGCGTGCCGCCGCCGAGCGCAGCGCAGCCCTGACCCGACGGCTGATGGATCTGGGGGGCATCGGCCTGCCCGGCTTCGACCACCTGGACGTGGACGGGGCGGTGAGCGAGCTCCTGCCAACGCTGCGCGATCTGGTGGGCGCCGGCATCCAGGTCCACCACGAACCCGCCCATGCCCCCCTCACGGTGGGCCTCGAGCCCGGACAGCTGGGGCAGCTGCTCCTGGACCTGGTGGCCAACGCCCGCGACGCGATCGGCGGCCCCGGGCGCATCGACCTGGTGGTGAGCCGCCAGGAGGCGGGGCCCTGCCCCTGCGACTGCGTGCACCCTCCCCAACTGGAGCGCCCCCACGCCAGCATCCTGGTGCGCGACGACGGCCCCGGGGTGCCCCCGGCCCTGCGGGAGTCGATCTTCGAGCCCTTCTTCAGCACCAAGCCCCCGTCGAGCACCTCCGGGCTGGGCCTGACGGCCTGCCAGACCATCGTGGGCCGCGCCCAGGGGCACCTCTGCTGCGACCGGCGGGACGGACCCGGCGCCGTGCTCCGCTTGTTCCTGCCCCTGGGGCAGGCCACGGCGCCGGGGCTGGACTCTGGGGAGCACCCGCGGGTCTCGGGCGGCCGGGTCCTCATCGTCGACGACGAGCAGCTGATCCGCACCCTGCTGGCCCGCCACCTGGACCGCGAGGGCTTCGACGTCGCCCACGCGGAGGGCGCGGAGGCCGCGTTGAGCGCGCTCGGCGAGGGGCCGGCCTTCGATCTGCTGGTCACCGACGTCGTCATGCCCGACGTCGATGGCTTCCAGCTCGCCGCGGAGGTGGAGCGCCGCCACCCCGGCCTGCCGGTGCTCTTCATCTCCGGCTACAGCGGATCCGCCGCCCTGGCCCGCTCCGGCGTCGCCACCGTCGACGTGGACCTGCTGGCCAAGCCCTTCGGCATGGACGAGTTCACGGCCCGGGTGCAGCGGGCCATCTCCCGAGGGGGGGGCGCGACGTCGGCGACCTGAACCCGGCGCCGACGCCGCCCAGGGTCACCGCCCGAGGGCTGCCTGGGCCTCGGCGATCTCCTTGGAGCGGCCCAGGGCGGTCCACTGCGCCAGGCTGAGCCGCCACAGCCGCGCGCCGCGGGAGTCCTCGCCCATCGCGTCGCAGGCCTCTGCCGTCATGCGGGTCAGCCGCGCCAGGTCCAGATCGACGATGCCCGACGCCTTCAGCGCGTGCTCCGCCTGGGGCAGGAACCAGTCGAACTCCTGCCAGCGCTCCAGGGACGCCAGGGGGAAGAGCAGGACGGTGCGCACCGGCCCCAGCATCGCCGTGCGGCCCGACCCCTCCAGCTCCTTCTCCACCGTCCGGAGCAGGGTCTCGGACGCGTCGAAGTGCCCGCGCTCGGCCAGGGTGATGCCCAGGTTCATCTTGGCGAAGACCGTGTCCCCCGAGCCGCAGGCCTCGTAGCGCTCCACCGCCTCCCGGTAGGCCGCCTCCGCCCCCGCCAGATCGCCCGCCAGGCGCCGCACCTCGCCCAGGGCGTTGACGGTGGTGGCCAGCCCCCAGCGGGCGCCCAGGGCCTCGTAGCGGAGCCGCGCCTCGTCCAGGTAGAAGACCGCGCGGTCCAGGTCGCCCTGCTGCCAGGCGACGCGGGCCAGCATGCCGTAGGCCTGCGCCACGGTGTGCGGGCTGCCCACCGCCTCCCCGCCCAGGACCGCCTCCCGGGCCGCAGCCTGCGCCGCCTGCAGGTTGCCCGCGCGCATGGCCACGAACGCCAGGTTGTTGTTGATCGACGCCGTGCTCTCGGCCTGACGCAGCTTGTGCGCCAGCTCCTTGCCCTGCTGCAGCAGCCCCAACGCGTGCTCCGCGTCCCCCACCGACACCGCGCAGTTGCCCGCAGCCGCCAGGGCGTGGGCCAGCACCAGGGGCACGCCGGCCGCCTTCGCCCGCACCAGCGCCGCCTCCGCCAGGCGGGCGGCGTCCTGCAGGTTGCCGGTGCGCTGCAGGATCTGCGCCTCCAGGATCTGCGACTCGATGCGCTGGGGCGAGCTGGCCTCGACGCCCAGGGTGTCCAAGGCCCAGGTGCGCAGCTCGTGCAGCTCGCGGGCCCGGGGGAACTCGCCCTGCTGCAGCTCGGAGACCACCGCCTCCCACAGCCCCTGCACCGCGTCGTCGATGCGCCCGGCGGCCACCAGGTGCCGGGCCCGCCGCGCCGCCGCCTCGGACTTGCCCTCCAGCACGTCGGCGCAGTGCGTGCTCCAGCGGGGCAGGCGGCCCGCGTCCTTCGCCCGGGACTCCAGGGCCTCCCGCAGCATGCCGTGGGCGAACTCCCAGCCCCCGGCGCCCCGATCGGGCTCCGCCAGCCGCAGGCGGAACAGCTCGTCGAGCAGCCCGACCTCGCGCTCCACCCCCGCCGCCGCGCAGGCGTCCTCCCACTCCTCGGCGTCCACGTGCTGGCCCAGCAGGGCCGCGATCTCCAGGGAGTACCCCGTCTCGTCGGTGAGCAGCGGCGCCAGGCGAGCGCGCCACACCCCGATCAGGTCGGTGGGAAAGCCCGCCTCGGCGTTGCCGGCCAGGCGGTAGCCCCGATCGCCGGGCACCAGCAGCCCCCGGGCCACCCAGTCCCCCACCAGCTGCACCGCGAACAGGGGGTTGCCGCTGGACCGCGCCTCCACCTGGGCGGCCAGCTTGGGCTCCAGGCCGAGCAGATCGCGCACCAGCGCCGACGACTCCTCCCGGTCCAGGGCCGCCAGCTCGATGTGGTCCCCGCCCAGGTCGATCAGCGCGCGCAGGGCCTGCGCCCGCACGAAGTCCAGGGCCAGGGCCTCCGAGCGCGCGGTGGCGACGATCAGCAGCGGCGACGGCGACGTGTCCTGGGAGAGGAGCAGGCGGGCCACGAAGCCCTGGCTGTCCCGCCCGTGGTGCAGATCGTCCAGGAAGAGCACGACCGGGCGCTGGCTGGCGGTCGCCGTGACGTAGCGCCCCAGCACCGCGTGGCGCTCGCGCGGGCCGGAGAAGCGCACCACCAGGCCCTCGCCGGTGTGGCCGTCGTCGATGCTGGGGTAGGCCAGCTCAGCCAGGGCGAGGGCCTCGTCGCGGTCTGAGATGCCCAGGCCGCGCAGGTGCGCCTCCACCCGCGCCACCAGCTCGTCCCGGGGCAGGCCGTGCCCCCGCAGCTCCCGGGCCAACATGGGCCCCAGGCCGTCGGCGGGGCCGCCCGACTCGGAGTGCGTGGCCCAGAGGGTCTGCGACGCGCCCACCTCCGCCGCCCGGTGCACCAGCCACTCCGCCAGCGCCGACTTCCCCGAGCCCGCCGCGCCTTCGATCAGCACCAGCCGCGCCCGCCCGCTGTCGGTGACCTGCTTGAGGGCCTTCCACAGCCGGTCCCGCTCGCCCTCGCGCCCCACCAGGCCGATGGCGCGCTGCCCGTACAGCGCCAGCCCCGCCCCGTGCAGGTGCCGACGCCGCGTCTCCCGCCCCTTCCAGGACGAGGGCAGCGGGGGGCGGGCGCGGGTGTCGGCGACGGGCTCCTCCTCGTCCTCCTCGACCTTGCGCCCCAGCTGCCACCAGCGGCGCTTCTTCTTGCCGGAGCCCTCCTTGGCCAGGTCCAGGGCCATGAAGCTGGTGGTGGCGCCGGCGTCCAGCTCGCCGATGCTCTCGTCGTCGGGCTCGCCCAGTTGGACCAGGGCGGAGGCGGCGTCGGCGGCCCGCTGGTAGCGATCCCGGGAGCGCACGGCCATGAGCCCGTCGATCCAGGCCTCGAAGCCGCGGGGCACGCGCACCTCCGGCTCGAAGGGGGGGCGCATGCCGCTGAGGTGGCCGTGCAGGATCTCCGCCGTGCTGCCGGCGTAGGGCGGGAAGCCCGTCGCCAGGGCCCAGGCCAGGCCGCCGACGCCGTACAGGTCGGTCCAGGGGCCGAAGTCCCGCCACCGCACCTCGATCTGCTCGGGGGCCATGTACGACGGCGTCCCCACGAAGTCCTCGTCGGTGGGCGACGCGTCGCCGGACACCGTGTGGGCCAGGCCGAAGTCCGTGAGCTTGACCCCCCGCGCCTGCTCCCGCAGCAGCACGTTGGCCGGCTTGATGTCCCGGTGCACCACGCCGTGAGCGTGAGCGTGAGCCAGGCCGTCCAGCACGCCGAGCAGCAGCCCGCGCATGGAGCGCCAGCCCACCCGCCCCAGCAGCGACGAGGCGATGCCCCCGCCCACGAACTCCATGGCCAGCCAGGGCGCGCCCTGGGGCAGGACCTCGTAGCGGGCCTCCGTGGGGGCGACGGTGCCGTGGTCGAAGACGGCGGTGATGCGCGGGTGATCCAGCGCCGCCGCGGCGCGCACCTCAAAGCGGAACTGCTCGTTGAACTGGGGGTTCAGCGCGAACTGCGGCTTGAGCACCTTCACCGCGACGGGGGTTCCGTCCAGGTGGTGCCGCCCCCGGAACACCGTGGCCATGCCCCCCTCGCCGATCTCGGCTTCGAGCAGGAAGGGGCCGAGGGGGGTGGTGCTCATCGCCCCCTCCCTAGCCGACGCAGGGGGGCTGGGGCAAGCCGCGGGCGGGGGTCAAACCGGCCCCAGGCCCCGCCGAGAGGGGGACGGGGGCGACATGGTCAACGCTCGATGCGCACCAACCTCACGCCGCCCGGCACCCGCATCAGCGTGTCCCACCAGCGACGGCCCTCGTGCAGGTAGCGGATCTGTACCCCGCGCACCGCGCCGCTGCGCAAGGCCTCGCGCGCGTCCTGCAGGCTGGGAGCGGCGCCCTGGGCGCGGTCCGTGGCCCCGCCCTTCCAGACGATCTCGCCCACCGTCGCGTGGGTGGCCAGATCGGCGAAGAGCGCGTCGACCTCGGCCTCGGCCAGCACGGCGTCCTGCAGATCGGGCAGCGGCGGCGGCTCCTCCTCCGAGGGCGGCTCGGGCTGCAGGACCGTCAGTCTTGTCACGCCCCGTCCCCGTCCTTCGCCCAGGGGGGCGGGCTCTCGACCTGGGCCACCTCCGCCGACAGCGCGCGCTCGGCCGGCAGGGCGATGGCGTGGGGGCCGCCGACCCGCGGGCGGATGTCCCGCAAGCCCAGGAACGCCGCGGGCGGATCCACGGACCCGGGGGCGGGGGCGGACCCGGGGGCGGGGGCGGACCCGGGGGCGGGCACGGGCGCATCAGCCGACGCCGCCTCCACGGTCGCCGGGGTCGATGCCCGCCGACGCAGCCCGAAGAGCAGGTCCCGGCGCGACCCGCTCACCGGGCACCGCCGGGCGCCTGGTTGAGGCCGGCCGAGGGCGCGTGGCACTGCTCGCAGGACCGGCGCTCGGGGTGGGGCGTCTGCAGCGGCTCGCTTCCCATCGGTCCGTGGCAGGACATGCAGCGCTCCCGCATCGTGGTGCGGTGCGGGGTGGTGGGCGGCGCGATGGCCCAGGCCCGCTCACCCCGGTCGGGGCTCTGCATGCCCTCGAAACCGTTCGCCGCGAAGGTCGCGTCCGGCGGCAACATCGCCCCGGGCATGGGCGCCGCCTGCACCACATGGCACTGGGTGCAGGAGGTGAGCTCGCGGTGCGACATGGCCGACGCCGAGCGATCCCGGATGCGCAGCCCCTCCTCGTGGCAGGCCAGGCACTCGGGGGCCGCGTTCTGCCGCACCGGGTGGGGCACCGTGGGCGGGGCGCCGTCGTAGGCCCGGTTCCCCCGCCGACCCGCCAGGGCCGACGCCTTGTCGCCGCCGACAGGCTCCGGGGACGACGCGCTGAGGGCCGCGACCTCCTCCGTCCACGACGTACCCCCGCGCGCCGTCGTCCGCAGCATGGAGTAGGAGGGCATGGCGTCGCCTCCCGCGTCGTCCTGGGCCGCGGCGTGGTGCACCAGGGGGCTGCCCTGGTCCGGCGCCTGGCCCGTGCCCACGAAGAACCCGATCACCGCCATGCCCACCACGATGGAGAAGCCGATCTGCAGGCCCGGGCTGATGGCCGAGGACGCCGTCGTCGTCATGGCTTCGCTCCGTCTGCGACCGCCGCGGGCACCTTGCCCAGGCGCACCGCGCACTTCTTGAAGTCCGGCTGCTTGCTGAAGGGATCGTGGGCGTCCAGGGTCAGCATGTTGATGAGCAGGCGCTCATCGAAGAAGGGCACGAACACGGTGCCCGGGGGCGGGGCCCCGCGCCCGTCGATCCAGGCCGGCAGATCCAGCACGCCGCGCCGGGTGGTCAGCCGGACCAGCTCGCCGTTGGCGATGTTGAAGCGCGCGGCGTCGTCCCGGTGCACCTCGACGTAGGCCTGGGGCATCGCCCGGGACAGCTGCGGCACCCGGCGGGTCATGGTCCCGCTGTGCCAGTGCTCGAGCACCCGCCCCGTGCAGAGCCACAGCGGGTACTCGTCGTCGGGCACCTCGGGCGGCGCGACGTACTGGCGGAACCAGATCTGCGCGCGGCCGTCGCCGGTGGTCGAGTGGTAGAAGTCGAACTCCTGGCCCTCCTTGACGTAGGGGTCGTCGAAGCCGCTGAACCGGAACTTGGTCTCCCGCCAGGTGCCGTCCTTCTGCTCCACGACCGGCCAGCGCATGCCGCGGGACTTCACGTACTCGTCGTAGGGCGCCAGGTCCTTGTGCTTCATGCGGGTGAACTGCCGGTACTCCTCGAAGAGGGCCCGGTCCACGTTCACGTCGTAGTAGCGCCGCCAGTCCCAGACGGGCACCTCCCGCCCCTCCTCGTCGTTGACGCGGAACAGGAACTCCCCGTCCTTGTCCTTCATGCCCTCGACCCCGCGGTCGAAGAGCTCGCGCGCGACGGCGATGGTCTGCCAGCAGTCGTCCCGCGCGTCCCCGGGGGGCATCACCATGCGGAACCACTGCTGCGTGCGGCGCTCGCTGTTGCCGAACACCCCGTTCTTCTCCACCCACATCGACGACGGCAGCACCAGATCGGCGACCTCCGTGGTGGCGGTGGGGTAGACCTCGCTCACGATCAGGAACTTGTCGGGGTCCTCCACGCCCGGGTCCAGCAACTTGGGCCGGTTGGGCAGGGTCTGGCCCGGGTTCGTCACCTGCACCCAGATCGTGTGGATGTTCCCGCCCGGCTCCGCCTTGGGCGTGCTCCAGGACTCGAACATCTTGACCGTGTGGTAGCCCGGCTTGGGGTCGATTCGACCCGCAGGCACGTTCCAGTACTCCTCGCACTGGGCGCGGTGGGCCTCCTTCGCCACCAGACGGCCGCCGGGCAGGGCGTGCGCCAGGGTGCCGACCTCGCGTGCGGTGCCGCAGGCCGAAGGCTGCCCCGTCAGGCTGGTGGGCGCGTCGCCCGGCGTGCCGAAGTGGCCGCTGAGCAGGTGCACGCCGTGGATCAGCGTGTTCATCGCCGTGCCCTCGGTGTGCTGGTTGGCGCCCATGCACCACAGGGACGTGATCTTGATCTTCGGGTCCCCGAACAGGTCCGCCAGCATGCGGATCTTGGCCGCCGGCACCCCGCTGAGCTACTCGCAGTACTCCGGCGTGTACTCGGCGATGGCCGCCTTGTACTCGTCGAAGGACATGGCATCGCCCTTGAGCGCCCGGGGCTCGCTGTCCTTGCGGAACGAGCAGTGGCGCTCCACGAAGCTCTTGTTCCAGGTGCCGTTGGCGATCAGCAGGTGGCAGATGCCGTTGGCGATGGCCAGGTCGCCCTGGGGCTTGAACTCCAGGTACTCCTGCGCGTGCGCCGTGGACCGCGTGCGGCGGGTGCCGATGTCGATCAGCGTGACCTTCTCGCCCCGCGTGCGTCGATCGATGATCCGGCTGAAGAGCACCGGGTGCATCTCCGCGGGGTTGTTGCCCCACAGGATGACCACGTCGGCCGCGTCCAGATCGTCGTAGCAGCCCGCC
>CALCXL010000115.1 GCA_937907595.1 uncultured Pseudomonadota bacterium | reverse complement strand
ACGACACCGCCCCCGACGACGATGACGTAGTGGACGACGACGACACCGCCCCCGACGACGACGACGTGGTGCAGCCCGACTGCGACGTCTTCTTCGTCAAGGGCACGTCCCAGGGCAGCTTCGAGATGTGGACCTGGAACGGCGCGGGCTTCGACAGCCCCAGCACCCACAACCCCAGCGGCCAGGGCACGGTCTGGGGCGTGGTGGCGGGCGACTTCGACGGCGACGGGGACCTGGACGCGATCAGCAACCGGGGCAACGGCTACACCGCGCACCTGTGGTCCTCCAACTGCGACGGCACCTTCGGCGAGTCCAACGTCACCAACTCGGGCTTCACCTTCCCCGACGGCGACGAGGACGTGCAGGGCGTGGCCGATCTGGACAACGACGGCGACCTGGACGTCTACGGCTGGGGCTACTTCGACGGAGACGGCGTGGTCTGGCTCAACGGCGGCGACGGCACGTCGTGGACCCTGGTGGACAACGCCTTCACGCTGGCCGACTGGGACCCGGATCAGGACAGCATCCACGAGTCCGTGGCCCTGGGCTCCTACGACCTGACCGCGGACGGCCTGCCGGACCTCTTCGCCTGCACCAACAACACCCAGAGCCCCACCTCTTGCACGGTGCACGTCGGCAACGGCGACGGGACCTTCGGCGCGGTGCCGGGGACCAGCCTGGCCCAGGTGGTCAACGGGGTGGCCGTGGCCGACTTCACCGGGGGCGGACTGGACGTCCTGGGCGGCCTGGACGACGACGGCGACCCCGGCCAGGTCTGGATCTGGGAGCCCTCGACCCTGGGCCCGGCCCCCTACAGCGGCCCCGGCGTGGCGGCGCTGGACGTCAACCCAGGCGACGAGAGCGGCAACGACGAGCCCGGCTACGGCTGGATGTTCCCCTGGGACTGGGACGGCGACGGCGACCAGGACATCGTGGCCAACGTGCTCAGCAGCTTCAACGACAACACCCTGACCCTCTGGTACGTCGAGAACCTGGGCGGCTCCAACGCCGCCGGCTGGGCCGCCCCCGTGCAGATCGGGGAGAGCGAAGGTTCCACGGGCGGCGACACCATCGTCCAGTCCTCGGTGGGCATGCCCATCTTCAACTGAGCCCGTCGGGCCTCAGCCCCCAGAACGACGACGGCCGGCCCTGGGATGGGGCCGGCCGTCGACGTTTGGGGGGCGCCGGATCAGCCGCCGGACAGGACCGCGCGGCTGATGATCATGCGCTGGATCTGCGAGGTCCCCTCGTAGATCTGGAAGACCTTGGCGTCGCGCATCAGCTTCTCCACCGGGTACTCCGACGAGAAGCCGTAGCCGCCGTGGATCTGCACGGCGTCGGTGGCGATCTCCATGGCCGAGTCCGCCGCGAAGCGCTTGGCCATCGACGCCAGCTTGGTGTTCGGCTGCCCCTGGTCGACGATGTGGCAGGCCTTGCGCACCAACAGCCGCCCCGCCTCGATCTTGGTGGCCATGTCCGCGATCATGAACGCGATGGCCTGGTGCATGGCGATCGGCTTGCCCATCGTCTTGCGCTCCAGCGCGTACTTGATCGACTCGTCCATGGCCCGCTGGCTCAGCCCCACCGCCGCCGACGCCACCATGGGGCGGGTGCGGTCGAAGGCCTTCATCGCGATCTTGAAGCCGTAGCCCACGTCGCCCAGCCGGTTGACGTCGGGCACGACCACGTCCTCGAACGTGATGGCTCGGGTGTCCGAGGCCCGCTGCCCCATGTTCCACTCCTTCTTGCCCACCGTGAGGCCGGGGGTGTCGGCGTCGACGATGAAGCCGGTGAACGCGGATCCCGTGCCCTTCTCCGGGTCGGTCTTGGCGAGCACGAAGAACCAGTTGGCGACCGCGCCGTTGGTGATCCACATCTTCTGGCCGTTGATGACCCAGGAGTCGCCGTTCTTGACGGCGGTGGTGCGCGCGGCGGCGACGTCCGAGCCGGCGCCGGGCTCCGTGACGGCGTAGGCGGCCAGCAGCGGGGCCTCCGTCATGCGGCCCAGGTACTTCTTCTTCTGGAAGTCGTTGCCGGCGACGATCACTGGCGCTTCGGCCAGCCCGTTGGCCTCCAGGGCGGTGCCGATGCCGGTGCAGCCCCAGGCCATCTCCTCGGCGATGAGGGAGCCGTCGAAGCAGTGCAGGCCCAGGCCGCCGCAGTCCTCGGGGATGTGGGTGTTCATCAGGCCGACCTCCCAGGCCTTCTTGATCACCTCGTGGGGGTACTCGCCGGTGGCGTCGTGGTGCGCGGCCACGGGCGCGACCTCGTTCCGGGCGAAGTCGCGGGCGAGCGACTGGAACTCCTGCTGCATCTCGGTCAAGTCGAAGGACATGTCGTGGGTCTCCGGGGAGGGGGCTGAAATGCTGAGGGCCGTTTCTAGCAGACCCCTCCGCGCCGGGCCCGGGAGGTCCCGCCCGATCGGGCAGGGTGACAGTCGAAAACCAGACCCCAAGAGGAACGAAGTCCCGTCTTGTGGTGTCAGGGATGGTGAGGGTCGCGCTTTCCCGCGGTGGCCCCAGAGAGGTTCAATCCGTCGAAGGCACCGCGACGGGCAGCGCCCGGGCCCCGGCCCTGGCATCCCCCCTGCAAAGAACTGCAGGAGGAAATGAACGGAAGGCGCCGGCCGTACGTAGTAACGACGACCGGCAAACCGCCGTCAAGGAACTGAGGGGGCGCCCCACCGCCCCTGGGAGCAGACCATGAGACGTGACCGCGATGACGCCCTGAAGCTGTACTACAGCCACGTGCAGGCCCATCCCGTGCTCACCCGTGAGCAGGAGATCGAGCTGAGCAAGCGCTGGCTGGATCACCAGGACCGGGCCGCGGCGGACAAGCTGGTGCTGTCCAACATGCGCGCCGTCATCAAGATCTCCGCGGAGTTCAGCAACCAGCACGTCCCCTTCGCCGACCTGGTGCAGGAGGGCACCATGGGCCTGCTGCGCGCCGTCGACCGCTTCGACCCGGACCACGGCACCCGCTTCCTGAGCTACGCCGCCTGGTGGATCCGGGCCTACATCCGGGACTACCTGCTGCGGACGCGGTCTCTCGTCCGGCTGG
>CALCXL010000114.1 GCA_937907595.1 uncultured Pseudomonadota bacterium | reverse complement strand
CGACCGCGCAGCCGGCGCGGCGACCGCCTTGAAGGTGGCGGGGGCGGGGGCCGGCGCGACGACGATGGTCTCCAGCGCCGGCACCGTCGCCGGCCTCTCGGGGCCCGGGGTGATGTCCGGGCTCGCCGCGGTGGGGCCGGGGGGCGCAGTCGCGGGCGCCGCGACCCTCGCAGGGGGTGCCGGGCTGGGCGCGGTGCTCGTGCTCAACAACACGGTGCTGGCCGACCACCAGCGCCTGGACGACGACGAGCGGCGGGCGCGGCGGATCGGGCGGGCAGGCACGGTGGTGGGGGCTGGCGCCGCCACGGCCGGGGGCATCGCCGCGATCTCCACGGCCGGCACGGTCGCGGGCCTGTCCGGTCCCGGGATCATCTCGGGCCTGGCTGCGATCGGCGCCACGGCCGGGGGGACCGCAGCCGCGGGCGTCGCGGTGGTCGCCGCAGCCCCGGTCCTCGCCGCCGGTGCGCTGGGCCTGGGCCTCTACGCGCTCTTCCGCTGAGTTCAGCGCGGAGGACTGGATCGCGGCGGTCGGCGCCCCCTACCCCGACGCCCCCAGCTGCTTGACCAGCGTCTTCGGCGCCAGAAGCCGGTAGCTCTCCTCCACCCAGGCGGTCAGGAGGTCGGGGTGGGGCACGTCGCCGGGGGGGAAGAGCACGGTCACCCACCCGTTGGTCCCCACGCCCACCCGGGGGTCGGCCAGGGCGCGGGCCTGCTCCAGGGAGCGGTCGAGCTTGAGCATCACGCGGACCTGGTCCGGCTTCTCGCCGACGAACAGGAAGTTCTTCTTGCGCGCCTTGAAGGCGCGGTTGACGCAAGAGGTGCCCTCGCTCGTCTCGGGCAGGGCCAGCGCGCGGGCGCGGAGCCGCTCGCTGATGGGCTGGGTGAAGGACTCCATGGGGGCTCCAGTCGAGGGTGCGCCGAAGTGTAGCGCCGCCCCGCCAACGGCCCCCGATCTCACCCCCCCACAAACGCCGCCAGGTGCTCCCCCGTCACCGTCGACCGCGCCGCCACCAGCCCCGCCGGCGGCCCCTCGTAGACCACCCGCCCGCCGTCGTTCCCCGCGCCCGGCCCCAGGTCGATGATCCAGTCGGCGTGGGCCATCACCGACAGGTGGTGCTCGATGACGATCACCGACTTGCCCGAGTCCACCAGCTGATCCAGCAGCGCCAGGAGCTGCTTCAGGTCGGCCAGGTGCAGGCCCGTCGTCGGCTCGTCCAGGACGTAGATGCCGCCGCTGTTGCCCATCTCCGTGGCCAGCTTGAGCCGCTGCCGCTCCCCGCCGCTCAGGGTCGGCAGCGGCTGCCCCAGGCGCAGGTAGCCCAGGCCCACGTCGGCGATGCGCTTCAGGATCTTGTGGGCGGCCGGGGTGCGCGCCTCCCCGGTCCCGAAGAACGCCAACGCCTCGGCGACGGGCAGGTCAAGGACCTCGGCGATGTTCCGCCCCCCGAACCGGTAGTCCAGCACCGCCGCCTGGAACCGCTCACCCTCGCAGTCCTCGCAGACCGTGGTGACCCCCTCCATCATGCCCAGGTCCGTGTAGAGGACGCCGCTGCCCTTGCAGGTGGGGCAGGCCCCCTCGGAGTTGGCGCTGAACAGCGCCGCCTTGACCCCGTTGGCCTTCGCGAACGCCTTGCGGATGGGGTCCAACAGGCCGGTGTAGGTCGCCGGGTTGCTGCGCCGAGAGCCCCGGATCGCGCCCTGGTCCACGGAGACCACCCCCTCGCCACCGCAGACGGAGCCGTCGATCAGCGAGCTCTTGCCCGATCCCGCCACCCCCGTCACCACCACCAGCACCCCCAGGGGGATGTCGACGTCGACGTCCTGCAGGTTGTGGCTGCTCGCTCCACGGACGGACAGCGAACCCGTGGGCGTCCGCACCGACGGCTTCAGGGCGGCCCGATCGCTCAGGTGCCGCCCCGTCAGCGTGCCGCTGCTCCGCAGCCCCTCCAGCGAGCCCTGGTAGACGACCTCCCCCCCGCCGTGCCCGCCCCCGGCCCCAGGTCCACCACGTGGTCGGCGATGGCGATGACCTCCGGCTTGTGCTCCACCACCAGCACCGTGTTGCCCTTGTCCCGCAGCCGCAGCAGCAGGGCGTTCATGCGCTGGATGTCGTGGGGGTGCAGGCCGATGGTCGGCTCGTCGAACACGTAGGTCACGTCCGTCAGCGACGACCCCAGGTGCCGGATCATCCGCGTGCGCTGGGCCTCCCCGCCGGACAGCGTGCCCGTGGGCCGCTCCAGGCTCAGGTAGCCCAGGCCGATGTCCACGAACGAGCGGAGCATGCGCCCCAGGCCGCCCAGCAACGGCGCCACCGTCGGCTCCTCCAGCCCCTCCACCCACTGCGCCAGCTGGTCGATCTGCATGGCGCAGGCATCGGCGATGCTCACCCCGTCGATGCGGCAGGACCGCGCGGCCTCGCTCAGCCGGCTGCCGCCGCAGTCCGAGCAGGTGGCGTACGCGACCGCGCGGTCCACAAAGGCCCGGATGTGGGGTTGCATCGCGTCCTTCTCCTTGCCGAGCATCGACTTCTGGATGCGCGGGAGCAGCCCCTCGTAGGTGAGGTTGAGCTTGCCGACCTTCACCTTGATCGGCGCCTTGCGCAGGAAGTCGTCGAGCTCCTGCTCGCCGTAGTCGCGGATCGGCTTGTCCGGGTCCAGGAAGCCCGACTCGATGAAGATGCGCACATTCCAGCCGTCGGCGTTGTAGCCGGGGATGGTGAACGCGCCCTCCCGCAGGGACTTCCGGTCGTCGTAGAGCTGGCTCAGGTCGATGTCCTTGACCGATCCCATGCCCTCGCAGCGCGGGCACATGCCGCCGGCGATGGAGAAGCTGCGCCGCTCCGTCTTGCCCTCCCCCTTCTGCACGGTCATCGCGCCCACCCCGCTGACCGAGGGCACGTTGAACGCGAAGGCCTTCGGCGAGCCGATGTGGGGCTGCCCGATCCGGCTGAACAGCACCCGCAGCATGGCGTTGGCGTCGGTCGCGGTGCCCACCGTGGAGCGTGCGTTGGCGCCCATGCGCTCTTGATCCACCAGGATCGCCGTGGTCAGGCCGTCCAACAGGTCGACGTCGGGCCGGGCCAAGGTCGGCATGAAGCCCTGCAGGAAGGCGCTGTACGTCTCGTTGATCAGCCGCTGCGACTCGGCGGCGATGGTCCCGAAGACCAGGGACGACTTGCCCGATCCCGACACGCCGGTGAACACGGTCAGCCGCCGCTTGGGCAGCTCGACGCTGACGTCCTTCAGGTTGTTGACCCGCGCGCCCTGGACGCGGATGAGGTCGTGGCGGTCGGCGGGGTGCTCGGACGAGTGCGGCATGCCGCGATCCTAGCGTCCGGTCCGCTCCCCCTCGCGCACCCGCGATTCGATCGCGGCCCTCACGCGGGCGTCGCTATAGTGCCTATTCCCCAGGGGACCACCATGCGCCTCACGATCGCCCGCCTCGCCGTCCTCGCCCTCCTCGTGCCCGCCCAGGCGGGGGCCGTGTCGATGCTGATTGGGGACCCCGACGGCTTCGGCATCCCGCCCGCCGGCCTCTTCAGCCCCAACGGCACCCCCGCGGACGCCGATGGCGACGGGGTCCTGGAGCCGGAGGAGCAGCTTCCGGATTGGAACCGCAACGGATCGGTGGCGATCGGATCGGGCGACAACTTCGACTACCGCAGCCAGGCGGAGATGCGGGGCAGCGACGGCGAGCAGTGGACCGACTACGGGATCGTCGGGTCCGGCGCGGCCGACGGCGCCACCTTCACCTTCAACTTCGGCATCCCCCAGGTGGGCGACCCCGCCTACGGCGTCGACCACTTCATCAACTTCGTCTTCGGCGACTACGACGTCTATCCGACCTCCATCACCATCGACAGCCAGACCGTCAACCTGACCCTGCAGGGCGGCGGCCGCGACGGCCTCATCCAGGCCGCCTTCGCCACCGTGCCCTGGGGCGAGCTCCTGGACGGCCGCGTCATCATCAGCGTCAGCGCGCCCAACGAGCCCTACCTGGCCTTCGACTACGCGCTGCTGGACTCCAACCCCTACTCCGACAGCGACCAGGACGGCATCCCCGACCCGGCCGACAACTGCCCCTGCGCCTCCAACTTCGACCAGGGCGACAGCAACGGCGACGGGGTGGGCGACGCCTGCTCGGCCGTCTTCGACGAGACCTTCTGCTTCGACGGGATCGACGACGACGCCGACGGGGCCGTGGACTGCGAGGACACCGGCTGCGCCTGCCTGACCGCCTGCGCCGACTTCGACGCCGACGGCGACGGCATGGAGAACGTCAACGACAACAACCCCGTCGACATCACCCAGTGTGCCGACTGGGACGGCGACGGCTGCGACGACTGCGCCTGGGGCCTGGGCTGGAACCCGGCCCTGGACGGCACGGACACCGACTCCGACGGCATGTGCGACATCGGCGACCCCGACGACGACGGCGACGGCTACTGGGACTGGGAGGAGCTGGACTGCCTGTCGGACCCCCTGGACGCGGGCTCCATCCCCCCCGACGACGACCTGGACGGCATCTGCAACAACCTGGACTTCTGCAACGACGTCGACCTGGACCAGATCGGCGACGGCACCAACGGCAACCTGGACTGCCCTGTCCCCGACGAGGACGAGGACGACTCCATCGCCTACGTCTGCGCGGACACCGACTTCGACGGCTGCGACGACTGCACCCTGGAGGCCAGCTGGACCCCGTCCAACGACGGCCCGGACAACGACAACGACAGCCTCTGCGACATCGGCGACCTGGACGACGACAACGACGGCTGGTCGGACATCTTCGAGGTGCTGTGCGGCGGCGTCCCCCTCGTCGACGAGTTCGACCCGCTCCTGCAGCCCGCGGACGCGGACGGCGACGGCATCTGCGACGCGCGGGACAACTGCGCGGACTTCGACGGCGACGGCGTGGGCAACGGCGCGGGCGGCAACATCGGCTGCGCCGGCGGCTTCAACATCGACCCCGACGACGACGACCCCTTCGTCTGCGGCGACAGCGAACCGGACCTCTGCGACGACTGCACGTCCGGCGAGTTCAACCCCTTCAACGACGGCCCGTTCAACGACGGCGACATCCTCTGCAACCTGGGCGACCTGGACGACGACAACGACGGCTGGTCCGACGTCGACGAGCAGGCCTGCGGCACCGACCCCCTGGACCGCAACGACGAGCCCCAGGACGTCGACGGCAACGGGATCTGCGACTTCCTGGACGGCTGCGGCGCGGGGAACCTGGACGGGGACACCCTCTGCGACGACGTGGACGGCTGCGTGGACGTGGACGGCGACGGCGTGGGCCGGGGCATCAACGGCAACGTCGGCTGCCTCAACCCCATGCTCGACGCGGACGACAACAACTCCCTGACCTGCGGGGACAGCGACGGCGACGGCTGCGAGGACTGCATCTCCGGCTACTTCCGCCCCCTGCAGGACGGGCCGGACAACGACGGCGACGGCGCCTGCAACGCCGGGGACCTGGACGACGACGGCGACGGCATCCCGGACCTGGACGAGGGCGGCGGCGACAGCGACGGCGACGGGATCCCCGACTGGTTCGACACCGACAGCGACGGCGACGGCATCCCCGACGCCGACGAAGGCCCGGGCGACACCGACGGCGACGGCACCCCCGACTACCTGGACGACGACAGCGACGGCGACGGCATCCCCGACGCCGACGAGGGCGGCGACGACACCGACGGCGACGGCACCCCCGACTTCCAGGACACGGACAGCGACGGCGACGGCATCCCCGACGCCGACGAGGGCCCCGGCGACAGCGACGGCGACGGCGTCCCCGACTTCCAGGACACGGACAGCGACGGCGACGGCATCCCCGACTCGGTGGAAGGCGACGACGACAGCGACGGCGACGGCACCCCCGACCGCCTGGACGACGACAGCGACGGCGACGGCATCCCCGACTGGCTGGAGGGCGACGGCGACGGCGACGGCGACGGCATCCCCGCCTACCTGGACGACGACAGCGACGGCGACGGCGTGTTGGACAGCGACTCGGACCCCAACGACGACGCGGACGGCGACGGCATCCCCGACTTCCTGGACATGGACGACAGCGACGGCGGCTCCTCGGACACCGACGGCGACGGCCTCAGCGACGGCGACGAGTGGGCGGCGGGCTCGGATCCCTTCGACACCGACAGCGACAGCGACGGCATCGGCGACGGCGAGGAGGGCCTGGACGACGCGGACGGCGACGGCCTGCCCAACGCCATCGACGGCGACAGCGACGGCGACGGCATCCCCGACGGCGTGGAGGGCACCGACGACCCCGACGGCGACGGCATCCCCAACTTCCTGGACGAGGACAGCGACGGCGACGGCATCCCCGACGCCTACGAGGGCACCGGCGACCCCGACGGCGACGGCATCCCCAACTACCTGGACCTGGACAGCGACGGCGACGGCGTGCCCGACGCGGCGGAGCCCAACGGCGACCCCGACTTCGACGGCCTGCCCAACGACGTGGACGACGACGACGACGGCGACGGCATCCCCGACGTCGACGAAGGCAACGGCGACAGCGACGGCGACGGGATCCCCGACTCCCTGGACACCGACTCCGACGACGACGGCATCCCCGACGCCACGGAGGGCCCCGGGGACAGCGACGGCGACGGCACCCCCGACTACCTGGACGACGACAGCGACGACGACGGCATCCTCGATTCGGTGGAGGGCGACGGCGACAGCGACGGCGACGGCATCCCCGACTACCTGGACGACGACAGCGACGGCGACGGAATCCCCGACGCCGACGAGGGCGAGGGCGACTCCGACGGCGACGGCATCCCGGACTACCTGGACGACGACAGCGACAACGACGGCATCCCCGACGCCATCGAGGGAGACAGCGACGGCGACGGCGACGGCATCCCCGCCTACCTGGACGACGACAGCGACGGCGA
>CALCXL010000113.1 GCA_937907595.1 uncultured Pseudomonadota bacterium | reverse complement strand
GCCCGCGCCCACGCCGGAGCCCCTGGCCGAGCCCGCCCCCGCGCTGCTGGCCCCCGACGCCGCCAACGCCCAGGCCCCGGCGAAGTACACGGTCAAGCTGGTCACGGGTGAGGGCGACATGCTCATCGACGTCACCCGCGACTGGGCCCCGAAGGGCGCCGACCGCTTCTACAACCTGGTCAAGATCGGGTACTTCGAGGACGTGGCCTTCTTCCGCGTCATCCAGGGCTTTATGGCCCAGACCGGCATCCACGGACACCCCAAGGTGGCCGCGGCCTGGCGCGACGCGCGCATCGACGACGACGAGGTCAAGGAGAGCAACAAGCCCGGCTACGTCAGCTTCGCGACCGCGGGCCCGAACACGCGCACCACCCAGTTCTTCGTGAACTTCGGCGACAACACGCGCCTGGACGGCATGGGCTTCGCGCCCTTCGGCAAGCTGCGGGACATGGAGACGCTCAACAAGCTGTACGCCGGCTACGGCGAAGGTGCCCCCATGGGCCGCGGCCCCGACCAGGGCCAGCTCCAGAGCAAGGGCAACCCCTACCTCAAGGCGCGGTTCCCCGATCTGGACTACATCCTGAGCGCTGAGATCGTCGAGTAGCGCCCCGGTCGGCGCAGGGCCAGAATGGCGCTCCCCACCGGAGCGCCTGTGTCCTTCGACTCCCTCGTCTCGTCCTTCGTCGACTTCGTCACCGAAGATCCCGGTCACGCCGTGGCCCTGGGCTTGCCCGGGCCCCACGACCGCCTGTCCGATCCCTCCCTCGCCGCCCAGGCGCACAAGACGGAGCGCGCGCGCGGCCTGCTGGCGCGGGTGCAGGCCTTCGACGGGCCGCTGTCCTTCGATCAGACCCTCGACCGCGACCTCATGGTTCTGGAGCTCGAGGCCGCGATCAGCAAGCTCACCCGGCGCCTCAACGGGCGGCTGGAGTCGACGCAGCTGCCCCGCGCGGCCGAGGAGATCGGCGACGCGCCCTTCCTGATGTTCATCAACGACCCCCGCCCCCCCGGGGAGCGGCTGAGCGACATCACCGCCCGGCTGGAGGCGACGCCGCGCTGGCTGGACGGCCTGCTGGAGCGGCTGGACACGCCGGTGCAGCGTTGGGTCGACATCGACGTCGAGCGGGTGGGCGGCCTGCCCTCGCTCTTCGCCAACCTGCGGGGCTGGGCCGACCACGAGGGCTGGGCCGACGCGCCCCGTCTGGCGGAGGCCTGCCGGGTGGCCGAGGACGCGCTCAGCTCCTACGTCGAGCGGCTGCGGGCCCTGCCGACCACCACCGAACTGCACCTGGGTCGGTCCGGGGCCGAAGAGATCGTGCGCCTGCGCGGCATCGACCTGTCCCTGGAGGACCTGCACCGCCTGGCGACGGACTACCTGGCGGGCCTGGGCGACGACCTGGAGGGCTTGCGCGGTGGCCTGGTGGCCGAGCACGGCCTGGATCCGGCGACGACCGTGGAGCAGCTGGGCGAGCACCTGGACGCCCACCACCGCGTCCGCATCGACGACGAAGGGGACATGGACGCCGTCCTGCGCCGCTACGAGGACGAGCGCGGCCGGATCCTCTCCTTCATCGCCGAGCGGGACCTCTTCCCGATCCTGGACGACCAGGACATGCGCCTGATGCGCACGCCGACCTTCATGGAGCCCAGCATCCCCGCGGGGGCGATGATGCCGCCGCCGCCCCTGCGCCCGGGCACCAAGACGTCGCTGGTCTACCTGACGCTCAAGCCCGAGCTCCTGGCCGAGCACACCGAGCTCGGCATCCCCGGGATGATGATCCACGAGGGCATCCCCGGGCACCACCTCCAGCTGGCCTGGGCCGCGGCCAACCCCTCGCCCGTGCGGCGGCTCTACGACGGCGCCCACCACGCCGAGGGCTGGACCACCATGCTCGAGGACTACATGCTCGACCTGGGCTACTTGGGCGAGCTGACGGACGCGGCGCGGTTCTCGGGCAAGCGCGACATCGCCCGCATCGGCGCCCGCGTGGCCATCGACCTGTTCTTCATGACCGGCGACAAGGGCTTCCTGGACGTGGGCGTGGACTGCGACCTGAGCTCGGACGACCCCTTCGTGGCGGCGGGCAACCTGCTGCAGGCCGTCACCGGCTTCGTGCCCGGGCGCGTTCAAGCGGAGTTGAACTGGTACTCCCAGGAGCGCGGCTACCCGCTGTCCTACCTCACGGGCAACCACCTGGTCTGGGCCCTGAAGGCCGAGCTGGCGGAGGCCAACCGCGGTCGCCTGGAGGGCCTGGCCCTGGATCGGGCGTTCCACCGCATCTACCTGGAGTCCGGCAACATGCCGGTGCGTTGGCTCTGGCGGGTCTTCCGCCACCACGGTCTGCTTCCTTCGGAGGAGCGCGTGGGCTAGACAGGCACTGCACGGGGGTGCAGAGCCACAGCCGGGGGAGGGCAGAGTGCTTGAGTGACAGGAACCCCAGCGGGTCCGCGCCGGTGCTGGCGCGGGACCTGCGGGTGTGGGTCGAGGAGCTGGAGCGACTCCAGCGGGCCGAGGAGCAGGGCGGCAGCGGCGAGTACGCCGCGTCGGTCGAGCGCGCCGCGGACCTCGCCAACCGCATCCGCAAGCACTGGCGCCCGGGCGTCGGCGTCGGCGTGGCCGGGGTCGAGCTTGTGCGGCCCATGGCCAGCGGGGACTTCTTCGCCACCTGGAAGGCGTCCCGGCCTCCGTCGGGCGCGGCGACGCTGGTGACCTTGCTGGAGTCGGCGTCCGTCTCCCGGGGCCACCTGCTCTGCCGCTTCCTGGACGGCCTGGAGGCGATCGAACAGCTCACCCGCTTCGGCAGCCCCTCGCCCCACATCGCCCGCGTCGGCAGCGTCGACGAGTCCATGCTCGCCTGGACCAGCGAATACCCGGACAAGGGCACGCTGGCCGACGGCCTGGGGCGTGGATTGGGGATGCGCGGCAAGGCCAGCCTGCTGCAGGACGCCGCCCGCGGCCTGGCCCACGCGCACAGCCAGGGCGTGGTGCACGGGGGTCTGCGCCTGGAGTCGGTGGGCATGCGCGCCGACGGGGTCGTGTTCCTGCACGAGTTCGGCCTGGTGCGCCTGGCCGGCGATCGACTGCGGCCGGAGAACGACCCGCGGGGGCCCTTCGCTGCGCCGGAGGTCATCGCCGGCGCGCGGCCGGATCCCTGCTCGGACGTCTACTCCTTCGGGCGCGTGGCCATCGCCATGCTGTTCGAGCTGGACCCCCGGCAGAACCTGGACCACCGCCTGGACGCCGTCGATCTGTCGGTGCTCCCCGCGGACCTGGGCCCGGTGCTGCACCGCGCCACCTCCACCGATCCCGTCCTCCGGCAGGCCAACGCCCAGGAGCTTCTGCGCGAGCTGCAGACGGGCCGCGTGTCCATGCCGCTGCTGCCCAGCGTGGCGTCGGGCGAGCTCGCGCGGCCCCGACCCCGCTGGGCCCGCCCGGTGCCGCTGCTGGTGGCGGGGGTGGTCCTGACGATCCTCTTCGGCGCCTTCGTGGTGCCCCACTGGTTCGTGCCGGAGGCCACCACCACCCGCCGCGCGCCGACACCGGCCACGCCCACGCCGACGCCCGCCAACTCCGCGACGCCGGGGGAGGAGCCGTCGGTCACCAGCGAGCAGCTGGAGGAGGGGCTGGCCCGCTACCTGCCCTCCGACGCCCCGGACCCCTACGCGGATCTCGGCGACGAGGCCCTGAGCGCCCGTCTGCTGTTCCTGGACCAGGCGGCGGAGCTGCGCGACAAGATCGCCGAGCAGGTGCAGCGGCTCTGGCCGGACGAATCCGATCCCACCCTGCTGGCCCTGATGGCCTGGAGCCTGGATCGTCGGGGGTTGGCGAAGGACACGTCGGCTGCGATCCGCGCGCGGCTGGGCCAGCGACGGCAGGCCGTGCGGGTGGGCGACGCGCGCTTGGAGTTCGTGCGGCTGCCGGGGGACAGCGAGCGCTGGATCGGCACGCGGGAGGTCACGCAGGACCAGTGGGCCGCCCTCCGGGACGACGCGCCCGCCTTCTTCCAGGGCGGCGACCAGCCCGTGGAGAGCGTCACCTGGTGCGACGCCCTGGCGTTCGCCAACGCCGTCAGCGTCACCCTGGGGGCCGAGCCCGCCTACGGCGGCGTGGAGGACTGCGCAGGCAGCGGCGGCCGCGCGGTCGTCTGGAAGCGCGATGCCCTGGGCGCGCGCCTCCCCACGGGCCCCGAGTGGGACGAGGCGGCGGGGGCGGGGCTGCCCGCGAAGTCCTGGATGGGCGACGCCGACCCGGGCATCGTCCGCGTGGGCTGGCTGGCGCCGAACTCCGGGAACAAGACCCACCCCGTGGGGCAGCTGGCCGAGAGCCCCTGGGGTCTGGCCGACGTTCACGGCAACGTGGCGGAGTGGATCTGGGAGGAGCCGAACGACCCGTCGGCGGAGGTGCGCTGGGTCAGCGTGCGCGGCGGAAGCTGGCGTTCGCGGGCCCGGGACGCCCGCCGGGGTGAGCGCGCCCCCAAGCGCCCGGCGTCGCGCGACAGCGACGTGGGCTTCCGGCTGCTGTGGCTGGGCGAGATCCCCGCCGAGGCCGGGGACGACGACTCCGCGGCGGGCGACCCGGCGCCGTAGCGGGTCGATCGGGCCGAGAGGGCCCCCCGTCAGGGCGACCTGTGCCCGATCGCCCTCACCGACCCTCGTGGATCAAGAGGGCGTGCCGAAGAAGGCGGTGCCCGTCGCCGTGATCCCGTTGCCGATGGACTCGTGCGCGCAGGCCTTGATGAGGGCTGCAGCGCGGTCCTGCATGCCCATCTCGTCGATGCCGACGGTCAGCGGCTCCAGGATGGTGATGCGCCAGTAGTCGGTGCCCACCCGCTCGATCTCGAAGGGCAGGACCCCGCCGATCGCGTCACCGCCCAGGTTGAAGCCCACCTGCGCCTGGGCGCGGGTGGTCTCGCCGACGGCCAGGGTCAGCTTCTCGGGCCGCATGCTCGTGACCGAGAACTGGCCGTGCACCGGCTCCTTCTTGGTCGAGCCGAAGAAGATGCTGGCGATGTTGCCGTCCCGCGCCTCGTCGCCGGTGGAGATGCCCAGCAGGTCGATCCCGATCTCCCCCGTCGCCGTGCGCAGGTCCTTCGCGTCGATGGACAGCGAGCCGGCCAGCGCCGTGAACTTGCCCTTCACCTCCGCCGAGCCGTTCTTGAGGGCCACCCACTCGATGGACGACTTCGACGTCTCCATGGGCAGGGTGGTGCGGGCGGTCTCCTCACCCAGCGCCGGGCCGTTGGTGACCGGCTTGATGGACGCGACCAGCTTCGATCCCTGGCGCTCGGAGGCCAGGGACTTGCCGTCCGTGCCCGTCGGAGGGGGAGCGGCGGCGGGCGCGTCTCCGGCGGCTTCGGCGGCCTCCGGGGCGTCGCCCCCCTCGGCGTCCTCGGCAGGGGCCTCACCTTCCGCGGCGGGCTCGGCGGTCGCGGCACCGGCGGGGTTGGAGGCGGCCGGGGCAGGAGCATCGCCGCCGCCGCAGGCGGGCAGCGAGAGGGTGCAAAGCAGGGCGAGAAGGGCAAAACGGTTCATCTGCGGGCTCCTGGGTGCGGCAGGCGGGCAGTGTATCGCCGGCGGAGGAACCCGTCGCAACGGGACCGGCACGGACGCAAATGTCAGGACGTTGTTGACTCATGCTTGACAATCTGTTGACAGATTTCTGCCGGGCCGGATAGGCTCCCCGGGCCTGTCCGCCCTCCGGATCGGCGCCCGACCCACCCCATGGACAGGGGCCGTCACCATGAGCGATCGCATCCTCAGCGCCTTCCTCCTCCCCCTCCTCCTGCTCGGCACGGGCTGCTGGGAAGGCTGGGACACCACCGCCGGCCCGGGCTCCGACCTGGGCGAGCGGGACCTGGACGCCGACAACGACGGCATCCCCGACGACGTCGAGGGCGACGGGGACACGGACGGCGACGGCACCCCCGACTACCTGGACGACGACAGCGACGGCGACGGCATCCCCGACTCGGTCGAAGGGGACGGCGACAGCGACGGCGACGGCATCCCGGACTTCCAGGACACGGACAGCGACAACGACGGCATCCCCGACAGCGCCGAGGGCACGGCCGACCCCGACGGGGACGGCATCCCGAACTACCTGGACGACGATAGCGACGGCGACGGCATCCCGGACTCCGTGGAAGGCGACGTCGACAGCGACGGCGATGGCATCCCCGACTACCTGGACGAGGACAGCGACAACGACGGCATCCCCGACTCCGTGGAGGGCGCGGGCGATCTGGACGGCGACGGGATCCCGAACTACCTGGACGAGGACAGCGACGGCGACGGCATCCCCGACTCCGAGGACGACGACTACGACAACGACGGCATCCCCAACACGGTCGAGGGCAACGGCGACGCGGACGGCGACGGCCTGCCGAACTGGGTCGACCCGGACAGCGACGGCGACGGCATCCCCGACAGCGTGGAGGCGGGCCCGGACCCGACCAACCCGGTCGACAGCGACGGCGACGGCACCCCGGACTACCTGGACACGGACAGCGACAACGACGGCATGCCCGACGCCTGGGAGGGCACGGACGACATCGACGGCGACGGCCTGCCCAACTACCTGGACACGGACAGCGACAACGACGGCATCCCCGACGGCGACGACGACGACGTGGACGGCGACGGCATCCCGAACGCGGACGAGATCGGCGACGACCCGCTGAACCCCGTGGACACCGACGGGGACGGCGTGCCGGACTTCTACGACTGGGACAGCGACGGCGACGGCATCCCCGACTGGATCGAGGGGGACGGCGACGCGGACGGCGACGGCATCCCGAACTACCAGGACGGGGACAGCGACGGCGACGGCGTGCCCGACAGCGACGAGGGCTGGGACGACCTGGACGGCGACGGCCTGCCCAACTTCCTGGACCCCGACAGCGACGGCGACGGGATCCCCGACGGCGACGACGACG
>CALCXL010000112.1 GCA_937907595.1 uncultured Pseudomonadota bacterium | reverse complement strand
ACACTGATACGCTCCCGGTGAACAACCCTATCACCGACCCGATCGGGGCAGGCCCATCCGGTCCTGGAGGGCGGCCATGCGCGCGCGATCCTCCTCCCGCCGGGCGTAGACCTCCCCCGCCCGCTGGAGCAGCTGGGCGCGGTCCTGGGCGAGCTGCTGGCTGAGCTGGTCCACGTCGGCACGATCGGCCGCGAAGCCGTCGAGGGCGGCCCGATCGGCCCGCACGATCCACCAGAGGGAGCGCGCGTTGCGCAGGAGCTCGTGGGCGCTTCGGGCGGAGAAGAGCAGGGGCAGGAAGCCGCGGTGGCGCATCCGGTACATGGCGCGCACCCGCCGGCCCATGTGCGCCTGGCGTTCGTCGAGCACGGCCTCCAGCTCGGCCAGCCGGGCCTCCCGCTCCGCCAGGCCCGCCTCGATCTCCCTCACCCGCGACGTGGCCCCGCGCAGCTGCTCGTCGGCGTGCATCAGCTCGATCCCGATGCGCTCGAGCTCGTCGCGCACCGCGTCGCCGTCCCCCCCCGCGCCCAGCAGGAGCAGGGAGGAGAGCAGGAGGAGGGTCCTCACCGCAGCCCCTCGGCGTCGGTGCGCAAGGCGGAGGTCCAGGCGCCCAGCAACCCCACCGCCGAGCCCGCCAGCACCAGGGCCAGGGACGCCGCAGGGGACAGGAAGCCCAGGGCGTCCGCCGGCAGGAGCATGCCCAGGCTGGCCTGGAGCTGGACGAAGGCGTAGCGGTGCAGGCCCGCCAACAGCAGCAGGGCGAGCAGCCCGCCGGCCGTGCCCTGCAGGCCCCCCTCCACGAGCAGGGGCAACCGCGCGAACCAGCGCGTGCCGCCCACCAGCGCCACCAGGGCCAGCTCCTCCCGCCGCGCGTAGATGGCGATGCGGATGGTGTTGGACACCAGGAACACGCCCGCCGCCAGCAGCAGCGCGCCGAGCACGACCGAGGACAGGCGCAGCATGCCCAGGAAGGTGTAGTACCGCTCCACCCACTCCCGGGAGTAGTCCAGGTCCTCGAACTCGGGGCGCCGCAGACGCTCAGCGACCGTGGCCACCTGCGCGGGCTCCTGGAAGCCGGCGTCCAGGCGGATCTCCAGGCTGGCGGGCAGGGGGTTCTCGTCCAGGTCGGCCAGGATGCGATCCAGGCCCTCCACGGCGTCGGCGAAGCGCTCCAAGGCGTCGTCCTTGCTGACGTAGACCACCGTGGCGACCTCCGGGAGCGCCTCCAGCTCTGCCTTGAGCTCAAAGAGGCGATCGTCGGACACGTCGTCGCGCAGGTAGCAGCTGACCTGGACGTCCTTGCCCCAGCGATCCAGCAGGCCCGACAGCGAGTTCAGCAACAGCACGAACGTGCCCGCCAGCAGCAGCACGGTGGCGACGGTGGCGACGGTGGCGCCCGCCAGCAGCCGGTACTCCCGCATGCCCTTGAACGCCCGCCGGAACGCGTAGCCGATCACGGGTCCTCCCCCACGTCGAAGGGCACGACGGGCCCGGCGCTCGGCAGGGCCAGGTCGCGGAGGGGCCGGTCGTCCTCCACCCGCCCGTCGCGCAGGCGGATGTGGCGGAAGGGCCAGCGGGCCACCTCCGCCAGGTCGTGGGTGGCGGTGAGCACCGTGGCACCCTCGCTGGTCTGCAGGCCGGCAAGCAGCTCGAAGATCTCGTGGCTGAGGCCCTCGTCCAGGTTCCCCGTGGGCTCGTCGGCCAGCAGGATCGACGGGGTGTTGGCGATGGCCCGGGCGATGGCCACCCGCTGCTGCTCGCCGCCGCTCAGCTCGCCGGGGAGGCGGTCGCCGTCACGCCCCAGGCCGACCTTCTTGAGGGCCGCGGTCGCCTTGTCCAGGACCACGGCGCGCTTCAGCCCGCAGACCTCGAGCGGCAGGGAGACGTTCTCCAGCAGGGTGCGCCGGGGGAGCAGCTTGAAGTCCTGGAACACCACGCCCAGGTTGCGGCGCAGGAAGGGCACCGAGCGGGGGTGCAGGCGGCCCACCGACCGTCCCTCGATGGTCACGTCCCCGGCCGAGGGCCGCTGGGCCGCGTACAGGAGCTTCAGGAGGGTGGACTTGCCGGCGCCCGACGGCCCCGTGATGAACGCGAACTCGCCCGCAGCGAAGCGCAGGTCGACCCGCTCCAGGGCGACGCCGTGGCTGCCGTAGCGAAAGGTGACGTCGTTGAATTCGATCATGGGCGTGCGGGGAGGGCGGTTATACCAGGGGGGTCGGAGGGGGACTGCCCCGCTGCAACACCCCAGCCCGAAGTTCTTGTTCTTCTGTGACGACGCGGCGTTGCCCTTGACCGGTTGACAGCCCTTTGACAAAAGTACGGGTGGTTCAACGTCGAGCGCTGTGTACAGGTGCGCGCACGAACCCTGGGAATTGCCTCATGCCGACCATCGATCGCCCCCGCTGTCCCTCGATCGGTGGGCTCATCGCCCCGCGGATCCTCCGATCGCTGCTGCTGGCGCTGACCTGGGCCTTCGCCGTGGGCTGCAATTGCGGCATCACGGACGACGTCGTGGTCACCGACGACGACGACGACGACGATCTGGTCCTGCCCGACGACGACGACGACCAGACGCAGACCTTCGAGAACGAGGACTGCTCCAACGGCATCGACGACGACCAGGACGGCACCACCGACTGCGGCGACAGCGACTGCGCCGGGGATCCCGCCTGCGCCCACGAGTGCGTCGGAGCCCAGGCGATCGCCTGCGGGGAGACCATCACCGGCAACAACGGCGGCCCCGCGCACACCGACGCCATCGACACGTACCCCACCTGCACCACCTGGGACGAGTCGGGCCCCGAGTACGCGATCACCTTCACGGCCGCCGCGGACGAGGAGGTCAACGTCCTGCTCAGCGTGGCCGGGCACGAGAACCTGGACGTGTTCGTGCTCAAGGACGAGAACGGCGAGTGCGAGGGCACCGACTGCATCGCCTTCGGCGCCAACGGCCTGCACTTCACCTCCGAAGAGGGCGAGCAGTACCTGATCGTGGTCGACGGCTACGCGGGCGGGCAGGACAACTTCAGCATCACCGTGGAGTGCGAGAGCACCGGCGGCCCCTCGGGCACGGAGATCTGCTTCAACGACACCGACGACGACACCGACGGCCTGGTGGACTGCGACGACCCCGACTGCGCCCTGGACCCCGTCTGCATCGAAGAGGTCTGCAACAACGGCGTCGACGACGACGGCGACGGCTACGCGGACTGCGACGACACCGAGTGCTGGTCGGACCCGGGCTGCAACCCCGAGGACTGCGACAACGGCTCCGACGACAACAGCAACGGGCTGGTCGACTGCGACGACCCCATGTGCTGGACGGACCCCGGCTGCAGCGCCGAGGACTGCCACGACGGCATCGACAACGACGGCGACCTGTTCGAGGACTGCGACGACAGCGACTGCTTCGGCACCCCGGACTGCACCGACGAGATCTGCGGCAACAGCCTGGACGACGACGGCGACGGCCTCATCGACTGCGACGACGCCGAGTGCTACCCCGAACCCGGCTGCGTGCAGGAGATCTGCAACAACAACTTCGACGACGACGGCGACGGCGCGGTGGACTGCGCTGACCCGGAGTGCTTCACCCACAGCGCCTGCGTGGCCGAGGACTGCAGCAACGGCAGCGACGACGACGGCGACGGCGACGTGGACTGCGACGACAGCGAGTGCGGCACGGACCCGGCCTGCAACGCGATCTGCGAGCCCGTGGCCTTGGCCCTGACCTGCGACAACCTCTTCGCGGCGGACACCAACTCCCCGGACGCCACGGACGTGATCGGCCAGTACGGCTGCACCCCCTCCAACGAGTCCGGCAACGAGATGGCCTACGCCTTCACGTCGACGATCAGCGGCGAGGTGACGGTGGTGGCCGACGGCCTGACCGCGGACCTGGACCTCTTCGTCCTGCAGGACCAGGGCGGCGGCTGCGACCCCAACAGCTGCGTGGACTTCAGCACCAACGGCGGCACCAACGCGGAGTCGGTGACCTTCCCGGTGCTGTCGGGCAACACCTACTACGTGGTCGTGGACGGCTGGAACAACAACGTCGGGCCCTTCGAGCTCGCCGTCTCCTGCGACGACTCGGTGGTGCCCGCGGAGAACTGCACCGACGGCGTCGACAACGACGGCGACACGCTGATCGACTGCGACGACATCGACTGCGTCGGCGCGCCGGGCTGCAGCAGCGAGGACTGCGACGACAACGTCGACAACGACGTGGACGGCTTCATCGACTGCGCCGACGTGGACTGCGACAGCTCGCCGGACTGCACGGCGGAGGTCTGCACCAACGGCATCGACGACGACGGCGACGCGCTCATCGACTGCGACGACCCGGAGTGCTCCATCCTGCCGTCCTGCAGCAGCGAGAATTGCTACGACAACATCGACAACGACGGCGACGCGCTCATCGACTGCGACGACAGCGACTGCCTGGGCAACCCGCTGTGCAACCCGCTGCCCCCGGGCACGGAGAACTGCACCAACGGCCTGGACGACGACGGCGACGGCCTGGCCGACTGCGCGGACACCGGCGACTGCGGCAGCCACCCGGCCTGCACGGGCAGCCCGTTCGAGAACTGCAACAACGGCGTCGACGACGACAGCAACGGCCTGGCCGACTGCGACGACCCGGCCTGCCAGTTCGAGCCGATCTGCTCGGGCGCGCCCTCCCCGGAGATCTGCGACGACGCTGTCGACAACGACGGCGACGGCTTCATCGACTGCGACGACTCCAACTGCTCGGCGCTTCCGGAGTGCGGCGGCTCGGGGGTGGAGATCTGCGGGAACAACGTCGACGACGACGGGGACGGGGACGTCGACTGCGACGACATCGCCTGCCTGTTCGACATCTTCTGCTGGATCTTCAGCGAGGACTGCGACGACGGGAACGACAACGACTTCGATGGGGCGGTGGACTGCGCCGACCTGGACTGCGCCAGCGACTCGGCCTGCATCCCCGAGATCTGCGACGACGGCACGGACAACGACGGCGACGGGACCACCGACTGCGGCGACAGCGAGTGCGCCGGCGACCCCCTCTGCGCGAACGAGGTCTGCGGCAACGGGCTGGACGACGACGGCGACGGGGACGTGGACTGCGCCGACTCCGAGTGCGTCATCGACCCCTCCTGCCAGGCGGAGAACTGCTCGGACGGAGTCGACAACGACGCGGACGGGGACGTCGACTGCGACGACAGCGAGTGCAACGGCAACCCGATCTGCGCGTCGGCCACCGAGTCGTCGTGCAGCGACGGCGCCGACAACAACGGCGATGGCCTCGTGGACTGCGCGGACCCGACCTGCGCCTCCAACTCCGACTGCATCCCGGAGAACTGCACCAACGGCACGGACGACGACGGCGACCTGGCGGCGGACTGCGACGACGCGGAGTGCGCCAGCACCATCGACTGCCAGGACGAGCTCTGCTGGGACGGCGCGGACAACGACGGCGACGGCGACGCGGACTGCGACGACGAGGACTGCCTGAGCTGGCCCACCTGCGACAGCGAGATCTGCGACGACGGGATCGACAACGACGGCGACCTGGACATCGACTGCGACGACACGGGCTGCACGGACCGGCCCATCTGCAACCCCGAGGACTGCAGCCTGCCCGGCGACGAGGACGGCGACGGCCTCATCAACTGCGCGGACCCCGACTGCAACGGGGACCCGGCCTGCGTCTCCACGACGGAGATCTGCAGCAACGGCATCGACGACGATGGCGACGGCGACGTGGACTGCGGGGACTCGGACTGCGTCGGCATGCCGGCCTGCAGCGAGGACTGCACCAACGACGTCGACGACGACGGCGACGGGGACGTGGACTGCGACGACAGCGACTGCCCGGCGACCGTGCCCGGCTGCGGGTCGGAGATCTGCAACAACGACATCGACGACGACGGCGACGGCACCATCGACTGCGGCGACTCGGACTGCGCGGGCATCGACCCGGTCTGCATCCCGGAGATCTGCGGCAACGGCACCGACGACGACGGCGACACCCTGGTCGACTGCGACGACGAGGAGTGCGACGGCGAGGACCCGGCCTGCGGTGAGGTCTGCGACGACAGCGTCGACAACGACGGCGACGGCGACGTGGACTGCGACGACGCGGACTGCGACGGCGACGACTCCTGCCCGGCGGACGGGGTGGGCGGCGTGTGCATCGACCAGTACGAGCTCAGCTGCGGGGACACCGACAGCTGGTCCAACTGGCAGTCGGGCAGCGCCAACGTCATCGACCAGTACTCCTGCGTGAGCTGGGAGATGACCGGCCGCGAGTACACCTACGTGTTCCGGCCCAGCCAGGACGAAGAGGTGACGGTGGCTCTGAGCAACATGACCCAGGACCTGGACATCTTCGTCATCGGGGAGGCCGGGGGCTGCGACGGCGCCAACTGCATCGACTACGGCAACACGTCGACGACCTTCGACGCGGTGGCGGGCCAGCAGTACTACTTCGTCGTGGACGGCTACCAGGGCGCGACCAGCAACTTCAGCATCGAGCTGGAGTGCCCGTCGACGAACGAGATCTGCGACAACGGGATCGACGACGACGGCGACGGGCTGACCGACTGCCAGGACGAGTACTGCGAGACCCAGGCGGAGTGCCGCGAGGTCTGCGACGAGGTCTGGAGCGTCTTCTGCGGGACGACGACGTCCTACAGCACCGAGTACCCCGACGCGACGAACCAGGTGAACAACTACTCCTGCACCTCGTGGGAGGAGACCGGGCCGGAGGTCGCGTACTACTTCCAGGCGCCGCAGGACGTGGCCAACGAGGTCACGGTGACGCTGGACTACGACCAGCTGGCCTTCGACCTGGACGTCTTCATCCTGCAGGACGAGGGCATCCCCTGCGACAGCGAAGCCTGCCTGGACTACGGCGGCATCAGCACGACCTTCGACACGGTGGCCGGCGCCGACTACTGGGTGGTTGTGGACGGCTACCAGGGCGACTCGGGCGCCTACTCGGTCAACGTGCAGTGCGAGGCCATTACGGACGCCGAGGACTGCGACAACGGCCTGGACGACGACGGCGACGCTGACGTGGACTGCGACGACTCGGACTGCGTGGGCAGCCCGCTCTGCGCCAGCACCTGCGAGTCGGTGGGCACCATCTCCTGCGGCGACTACGTCTTCGGCGACACGTCGCTGCTGGACAACGGCTCCACGGACCAGGTGGGCGGCTACCCCTGCAAGGTCGGCAACTACACGGGCCGCGAGATGGCCTACGAGTTCCTGGCTACGGGCACCGGCACCGTCACCTGGGACCTGGAGAACCAGACCCCGACGGTGGTGGACCACGACCTGTTCGTGCTCGACGGCGACAACGGCGCCTGCCTGAACGTGCAGTGCCTGGAAGAGGGTGGCTACGGCGGCAACTCGGTCGACTTCGAGGCCGTGGCCGGGCACACCTACTACCTGGTGATCGACGGCTTCAACGGCGCCGAGGGGCCCTTCGAGGCGCAGGTGGACTGCGACTTCTAGAGCACCGATCAGACAAGGAGGCCGAGGGCCCGGTGAGGTCGATCCGCGGCGGGTCGGTTCGGGCCCGATTGAGCGCACCTGGCGTGCGTGATTGAGGGCCTGAGCCGTCCCGCAGTGGAGCGGGCCACCGGGTTCCGGGCGAGCATCTGTTCGGTGCTCTAGGGAAGCCTCGGGTGCGACTTGCCCGCGCGGACGGCTGCGTCGAGGACCGGGCGCTACCTGAGGGAGGAGTCCCTCGGGGGCGCTGCGTCGGTGCCGAGGGCTGCGTCGAGGCCGGGTGCAATCGGTGAGGCCGGTCGGCCCCCCGATCACTCCGAAGGAGCGTCCAGGGTCCAACTGTCCGGCAGGCCGTAGCGGTCGCGCAGGTGGCCGTTGTACTTCTGCACCCCGGCGAAGGCCCCGGTGCGGTCGAAGGCGGCGTCCAGCTCCGTGCCCGCCAGGCGGCGCTTGTCCGCGGCGGCGGTGGCGATCATGGTGCCGCCCCCCGCCAGGTGCGGCAGGCCGATGAGCAGCAGGGGGGCCGCGATGCCCAGCCCCTCCCCGAAGTCCACGCCGGCCGCGCTCACAGCCATGGATCCCGCCGCTGCGGCGCTCAGGCCCGCGCCGACGATCATCATCGCGATGCCGACCTGGTTGCGGGCCGTGGCCAGGGAGATGGCCCGGTCGTAGCGCCCGCGGAGGGGCTCGTCGCCCGTCAGGTCCAGGAACTCGGGGATCGTCAGGCGGTAGTCGGGCTCTCCGACGATGACCGCGTGGAAGGGCAGCTCCTTGTCTGCGTCCAGCACCTCGCGGGCGTAACCCAGCTTGCGCGGCCCCAGCCAGGTGGCCCCGCGGTCCACGAGCTGCAGGCGCTCCCGCTGGTACTGCAGGAACTCGGGCCGGAGCCTCGCCTGGAGCAGCGGGTCCGCCTCCCGCGCCGAGGGCACCGACCGGTGCTGGGCGCTGGGGCTGGGCACGCCGGAGGTCGCGGGGGTGGGCACGCCGGAGGTCGCGGGGGCCGGCGCGGGCGCGGCGGTCTGCGGCGCGGGCTCGTCCAGGCTGGCCCTCACCACCCGCTCCACCTGGTCGTAGGGCACCCGCAGCGCCTCCGCGCCGGCCTGGACCACCAGGGCGTCCGCGGCCTCCTCCAGCAGCGTCCCGGACACCGTGGAGCCGTCGCTGCGCTTGATGACAACCCAGGCCCCCACAGCCCCGTCGTCGTCCTGCGTGGGGGGGGAGGCTTCGCCGTTGGCCGTGGGCGTCGAGGCCTCGCCGTAGGCCGTCGGGGTGGAGGCGCCCGCTCCGGCCCAGGACGGGGCGCCGGACGGCTCCGCGCTCTCGGCGTCGACGGGGGGCTCGTCCTCGTCGTCGACGGGCGCGTTGGCCTCGTCCTTGTCCTCGTCCTCGTCCTCGGCCGCCTGGTCGCCGTACTCGACGTGGTCCACCTCGTCGAAGGGCACCAGGAAGAGCCCGCCCTCGCCCTTGAGCAGGAACCCGCGCTCGGTTTGCTCGATCAGCTCCCCCGACTGGCGGGTGCCGTCGTGCTTGACCACCACCGCGGCCCGTCCGGCCTCCGCGTGGGCGGTGAGAGGGGCCTGGAGGCAGGCGAACACGACGATCAGCGGCAGCAGGCGCATCCCGGGAGCATACCGGCCGAACATCGGCGGGGCGCGGGCAGCCGGCGGTGTGCTACACCCAGCGCGCCCCCTGAACACGATCGGGGCGGAGGACGCATGCGATTGCTGCTCAGCCTGCTGATGCTCGTGCTGCTGGCGCCTTCGGCCGCCTGGGCCCAGGACGACGCCCCCGAGGCGGAGATCAAGGGCAAGGACCTTCGCAAGGCGATCTTCGAGCTTCCCCGGGACGACGCCGCCGTCGCCTACGCCCGCGACCTCCGTCTTGAGGGCCAGATCCTGGTGGGCAGCGCCATCGGCTTCGCCGGCGGCATGCTCGGCGTGGCCCTGGCGGACACCGCGGCGTCCCAGCCCGGGCGCCGCGTGGGCCCCGCGATGGTGGGCGTCTCCATGGGCGTGTCCCTGGGCATCGCCGCCATCGGCCTGCCGCCCCTGCTGGACAGCCAGCGCTTCCTGGCCTGGTACGCCACGCACCCCCGTCCGCCCACGCGGCTCGCCCGCCTCAAGCTCATGCGTCGCTGGCGCATGGCGTCCCTGGCCAGTCGACGCGTGGCCGCGGCCATCGGCGTGGGCTTCCTGGGCGCCTCCACCGCGGTGATCGCCGGGGTCTGGGCCAGCCGGGAGGCGATCGGCGTCAACGGCTCGGGCAGCTTCTACGACCCCACGGACGCGGTGGTCACCAGCGGCTTCGCCCTGGGTCTGGCCGGCGCGGCCGTGGCCCTCGCGCTGTCGGATCAGGAGCTCCGCGCGGAGAAGAAGAACCCCCACCGCCTCTACGCGCCTTCGGCCGTCCCCCCGGTGTCGATGATGCTGGCTCCGGTGCCCGTGATCGACGGTCATCGCGTCAGCCTGGGCCTCGCCGCCTCCCTCAGCGGCCGCTTCTGAGCCCACCCGCCCCGCGGGGGCACATCGGCCGTGCAGGACTCAGCGGGTCCGGTCCCACAGCACCTCGGGCTCGTCGGCCGCCTTCGCGGCCCATCGACCGGCCACAAACGCCCAGTCGCTCAGGCGGTTGAGGTACTTCACGGCCAGGGGGTTGATGTCCTCCACCCCCGCGAGGGTGATCGTCAGCCGCTCGGCGCGGCGGCAGACCGTGCGGGCCTGGTGCAGGAAGCTCGAGGCCGGGCCGCCGCCGGGCAGGATGAACTCCTCCAGGGGCGGAATCGACTCGTTCATCGCGTCGATCTCGTGCTCCAACCGCTCGACGTCGCCGCTGTTGAGCAGCCGCATGCCCTCCCAGCGGTCCTCGCTGCGCGTGGCCAGGTCCGATCCCAGGTTGAACAGGTCGTTCTGGATCTGCTGAAGCTGGGCGTCGAAGGCGTCGCGGTCGGCTCCCTGCCAGGCACCCCGGCCGAGCTCCATGCGCACCAGGCCGACGATGGCGTTGAGCTCGTCCGTGGTGCCGTAGGCGTGGATGCGGACGTCGTCCTTGGGCACCTGTTGGCCGCCGACGAGGCGGGTCATGCCCTGGTCGCCGGTGCGGGTGTAGACCTTCGTGATGCGCATGGGATCTCCGGGAAGGGCCGGAAGCTAGCAGCGGTCCGGGCGGACCGCGCGGATCCATGAGGTCAGAAGTCGTCCACCGCGCGCGGAGACGTCGTCCTCCGATGCAGCCCCGCGCGATCAGGTCGCGGGGCCCCGGATCGACTCGAAGCGCGGCCGCTCGGGGGAGGGGGGCACCGCGCCCAGGGCGCGCCCCCACTCCATGCCCAGAACGAGGGACTCCCGCTCGGCGGGCGAGAGCAGATCGGGCAGCGCGTCGATCGCTGCGTCGGGGCGCGCGCGGCCGTAGCCCTCGCCCAGCCCCCGCCAGAAGGCCTCCGTCGACAGCTGGGCGGGCCACTCGCCGGCCTTCCGCCCCTCCGCGATCTCCCGGGCCACGATGGGCAGGTCCCAGCCCGCGCGCAGCCCCACGCCCCAGCCCACGTTCCGGGCCACGCGGTCGGCGTCCTCGCGCTCTTCGGGCGAGCGGTACGCGTCGCGCTCGCCCCACTCCCGCAGGCCCGCGCGGATCAGGTTCCAGGTCACCTCCGGGGGGTCCCAGTCGCCGCGGCCCAGGGCCAGACGGGCGCCGGCGCCCCACAAACCGGCCTGCATGCCGTCGAAGGCGTGCGGGTCCTCGTCGGCGCTGCGTACGTCGATCAGGTCGTTCAGATCGCGCACCATCGACCCCCAGACGGTGCCCACGCCCAGGTTGTAGTAGGCGACGTAGCGGTGCTCCACCAACGATCCGAAGCGGTCGGGGCGGACCACGTTCCGCGCCTCGTGCAGGCGGTGGGGCGCGATGACCACCAGCCAACCGACGCAGGCGAGCAGCAGCGGCACGGCGGTCCACCGGGTCCACCCCGGGCTGCGCAGGCGACGCAGCGCCAGGCCGACGCCGACGCCCGGGGCCGAGAGCCCGAAGAGGGCGAAGGGCACGAAGTAGCGCACGGGGACGTGGGGCTTCCAGGGGCTGGCGAAGGCCAACCAGGCGTAGACGAGCAGGGGCGAGATCGCGGTGAGCACGCCCAGCCGCCGGGTCAGCGGGTCGCGGTCGGCGATGGCCCAGGGCAGCAGCAGCAAGGGGCCGAAGACCAGGACCCGGTAGGCGACCTCCTCGAAGAACATGTCCAGGCGGCCCAAGCGGGGGGCTTCGGGGTGGGACATCCAGTAGTCCTCGAAGCCCGCGGGCAGGTTCCCCCAGAAGGTGACGCGGAACTCCTCCCAGTCCAGGCCCATGCCCGTCGCCGTCTCCAGCAGCGTGCTCTCGGGGTTCTCCGTGATCGCCGATCCGAAGAGCACCGACGCGCCGCCGAGGACGACCACCAGCCACAGGGGCCACAGCCCCACCAGCAAGCCGCCCGCCGCCGCGCTCGCCGCCCGCAGGTCGGGTCGAGGCCAGGGGGGCAGGGCCGACAGCGCCGCCATCAGCGCCAGGAAGGGCCACAGCAGGTACGAGAAGACGATCGAGTAGCCCACGCAGAGCGCCAGCAGGAACGCCCGCCGCCGGTCCCGGGGGTCGTCGAGCCAGGCCAGCCACGCCGCCAGGGTGGCCGACAGCGGCAACACCGACTCCGGGTGGCAGCCCAGGAAGGTCAACTGGAACCCGATGATGAGGGTCGGCACGGCCCAGAGACCGACCAGCCCCAGGGCCATCGCGACCACGCCCAGGCGCCGGCGGAGGGTCTCCCCCCAGAGCAGCAGGGCGCCCACCCAGGCCAGCAGGGGGACCATGCGGACGGACAGCGCCGTGAAGCCCAGGAAGCGCGAGACCAGCCAGTAGGCGGCGGCCGCCGAGCTGTAGGAGCCGTGGTGGATGCTGCCGGTGTTGACGATGTAGTTGTGGAGCTCGTAGCCCGGCGTGCCGAAGCGCCCGCTCATCAGGTCCCAGGCGATCTGCGTGTTCTTCGCCTCCGAGGGCTCCAGGGGGTACAGGAAGTCCCCGGCTGACAGCGCCACCAGCAGGCGGTGGGCGAAGAAGCCGGCCACCAACAGCCCCAGCAGGACGCGGCCGACACGCCGGGCCGTTGGGGATTCGGAGGGGGGGGCGTCGGTCACCGCCGCGCAGTATAGGAGGCGCTCACTCCGGCAGCTTGGCCAGGAACGCGAGCAGACCGGGGTGATCCGCGGCGGCGCGCAGGCCCTGGCGGGCGAGGATGCGGGCGACCACCGGGTTCTTGCGGCGCAGGGCGGCCTGGGCGGTGCTCAGGGCCTCGTCGGCCAGGCGATGGAGCTCGGCGTCCACGTCGGTCCGGGGCAGGTAACGGTAGGCGTGCGCGGCCAGCGTCTGCTCGCCCCCGCGCAGGACCAGCAGCCGGTGCCCGCGCTGGGCGGCGATGCCCGTGGACAGGGGCTTGGCCGCGCCGCTGCTGACCTGGTTGACCCACCAACCGTGGCTCTGCTCGTGTCCGCGCACCTCCTCCGCGTCGGGGTGCAGCAGCAGCAGGTAGGAGCGACGATCCCGGGCTTGCAGCACCGACTGCGCCAGGGCCGGCGTGTGGCCGTCCTGCCAGGCCGGCGTGGCCCCCACGACCACGAACTGCTCCCAGGGGCCGTGCAGGCTGGCGCCGGAGCCCAGGCCCGACTCCTGGATGCGGTGCGGGGGCAGCCAGCCCTCCCGCAGGCCGCGGTCGTACCAGCGCAGGTCCTGGCCGTTGCGCGGGAGGGGGCGCACGCCCTGGGCCAGGTCGCCCACGAAGCCGCGTGTGCACTCCTCCTGCATGCGCTGGATGTCGTCGCCGGGCAGGGGGACGATCTCCGCGAAGGGGCGGAAGTCGGCGCACCAGAGCTCGTCGGTGCCCTCGGCCGCGACCAGGGGCTCGTGCCCCTTCTTGCAGACGCGCAGGGTCAGCCCACCGTCCGCGCGGAAGCCCAGGGACGTGCCCGCCCCCTGCCGCAGCGTCATGTACGAGCAGGTGCAGGTGGCGCAGGGCGTGCCCTCGCGGGAGTAGAGCTCCGCGGCGTCGCCCAGGGGGATGATGTCGTCTTCGTCGTGCATGGGCGCCGGAGTCTACTATCGTCCCTGCATGCCGATGACCACCCCGGGGAGCGCACAAAAGGCCGGCGGCGACGATCCGTTCCTGCCGGAGCAGGAGCTGCTGTGGTGGCTGCCGCGGGCCGCCGTCTTGTTGCTGGCCCTGGGCCTGGTGGGGGCGGGCGTCGCCTCCCTGGTGCACCGGCAGCAGGTGCGGCTGACGGCGGAGGACGGCGTGGTCGTGCTGGAGCGCGGTCGCCTGGCGCCCTCGGGCTGGTCTCCCTGGGTGCCCGACGGGTCGGTGGTCGCTTGGCGCTCGGTCCCCTGGCCCACCGCCCCGGACGAGCCGCTGTCGGGCGATCTCCAGGAGCTGAGCAAGACCTTCGCGGGCCTGGTGAGGGCGTCGGCGAGGGAGGCCGGCGCCGATCTCCCCCGCCTGGCCAGCCAGGAGGACGCGCTGGCGGCCTGGTACCGCAGCCGCTTTGAGGAGCCGCTGCCGGGCGCGGGCACCGTGGCGGAGATCCTGCGCACCTGGCAGGCGCCCCCCCTGGCAGGCCGGGCCTACCAGCAGGGGCGTCGGGCGCTGCTGCAGGACGCCGAGCGGCTGCTCCGATCCCTGCCGGCGCAGGGCACCCCCGAGGAGGGCCGGGATCGGGCGGCGCTGCAGGGCTTCGTGGAGGCGATGGACACGCCGCCGGAGTAGCCGGCGCGCGACCCCGCCTGGGCTCAGCGCTTGACGGCGAGGAGCAGGCTCAGGCGGCCGACGGTGCCGACGATCGACGTGTCGACCAGCGCGCCCGTGCCGACCGAGAAGGTCGCGGTGCTGATGTTGTGCTCGTAGTCGGCGTAGAGCAGGCCGTACTCCAGGTTGGTGTCCTGCACGCCCACGGGCACCGACACGTCGAAGGGCACGGGGTCGCCGTTGCCGTCCTCCTGCAGCGTCTCGAAGGGCGAGAAGGCCCAGGCGCCGATGACCTCCCAGCCCATGAGGCCGTGCACCGGCCAGTCCGACGCGGGGACCTCCAGGGCGGAGAGCGTGATCTCGTCCAGGCACTGCGCGGTGGGGAAGGGGAACTCCACCTGGTCGCCGTTGAAGCCGACGGTCAGGTCGCCCCAGGCCAGCTCGGTCTCGCCGGTCCAGGGACCCTCGACGCGCGCCGCCTCCGGCATGAAGGGCACGACCTGGGCGTTGTCCACGGCGGTGTCCGTGTCCGCGGTGACGCTGACGAAGTCGTAGAAGCTGGACCAGCGACGCTGGTTGACCGGCGGGGTGCTGCCGGGGTGGCCGACGTTGTGCACCACGTAGTCGCCCGGGGGCAGGCCATCGACGCACCAGGCGCCGTTGTCGGCCGTGGTGCCGAACAGGCAGCTCTGGTCGTTGCAGACGGTCAGGCTGATGCAGGCCAGCGGGTCGCCCGCGCCGTCGGTGACGGTGCCGTGCACCACGCCCGAGGTGGCGTCCGGGGTGCAGACCTCCACGTCGCAGGTCTCCTCGGGGGCGGCGTCGTCGTCGTCGCATTCCTCGTCGCTGTCGTCGTCGTCGGCGACCGTGTCGTCGTCGTCGTCGCCGCCCGCCGAGTCGTCGTCGTCGTCGCCCGAGGGGCTGGGGCAGCCGGCGAGGCTCAGGGGCAGGAGGAGGGCGAGGAGGAGGGCGAAGAGGCGGTTCATGAGGGTGCTCCCGTTGAGGGTCGGGAGTGTACCAGGGAGGTCTGGAGCCCGGCCGGGTGCCGTCGATCCCGGGGAGGGCCCACGGGATCGACGGACGGCGGCTCGCCTGCCCGCAGGAATCGGTCCTGGTGGCCCAGGGCCTTCGCGGCCTCCGGAAGCGCTAGCCCAGGGCGGCGATCACCCGCTCGGCGATGCCGGCGGCGTCGATGCGGAAGAAGCGGTGGATGTCCCCGGGCTGGCCGCTGCCCGGCCACTGGTCGATGCCCGCGCGCTCCAGGCGGCAGGCGACGCCGGCGTCGGCCAGGGTGAGGGCCACGACGCCGCCCAGGCCCGTGTCCGGGTTGTGGTCCTCCACCGTCAGGATGAAGCCGGTGGACGCGGCGGCCAGCACGGCGTCCCGGTCGATGGGTCGGATGCTGGCCAGGTTGAGCACGCGCACGCGCTTGCCGGTGGCGGCGAAGATGGCGTCGTGGGCGGCGACCGCGTGGTGCACGGGCACGCCCACCGCGAGGATGGCGCCGTCGTCGCCGTCGCGCAGCAGGTCGGCCTGGCCGGGGGTGAAGCCCACGGTGCCGTCGTAGAAGGGCCCGCTGCCGTCGGCCTTCGCCACCACGGGCAGCTTGCTGCGGCCCATGCCCACGAACTGGCAGCCGGGGCGGTCGGCGATGGCGCGCACGATGCGGTCGCACTGGTTGGGGTCGGCCGGCACGAAGACGTCCCAGTCGAACGTGGAGCGCAGCAGCCCGGCGTAGTCCACCACTTGGTGGGTGGGGCCGTCCTCGCCCACGTCGGTGCCGCAGTGGGTGCAGACCAGCTTGAGGTTGGCGCCGTTGAAGCCGTTGAGGCGCTGCTGGTTGAAGACCTCCGTGACGCCGAAGATGCCGAAGGTGCTGAAGAAGACCGAGTAGCCCTCCCGGCTCAAGCGGCCCGACGCGGTGGCGGAGTTGTGCTCCTGGATGCCGCCCTCGATGAACGCCGCGGGGCTGGCCTTCTGGAAGCCGTTGAGCTTCACCGAGCCCGTCAGGTCCGCCGAGAAGGCGGCCACGCGCACGCGGTCGGTGTTGTTGCGCTCGGCCAGCTCCGTCATCACCGCGCCGTAGGCCGAGCGGCAGTCCGTGACCTTGTCCAGGGGGTAGACGATCGGCTCGCCCAGCTGCAGGGCCGGCGGCGGGTTGGTGGGGAAGTGGTGGTGCAGGGGCACCGACGGCAGCGCGGCGCGCTCGCTCTGGTAGTCCGCGAAGTGGTTGGGCTCGCCCAGCTGCTCCAGCGCGGTGGCCAGCTGATCGGTGGACAGCGTGGTGCCGTGCCACTTCGCCTGGTCCTCCATGAAGTCGACGCCGTGGGACATGACGGTGCGCATGAGCAGGACCGTGGGGCGGTCGGGGCGCGCGGTGTTGTTGGTCCAGGCGGCGCGCAGGGCGGCGTAGAGCTGGGCCCAGTCGTGGCCGTCCACCTCCACCACGTTCCAGCCGTCGGCGGCCCAGTCGGCGGCGATGTCGTGGGGCATGACCTCGGCGATCGGCCCCCCGATCTGCAGCCGGTTCCAGTCGACGATGCCCACCAGGTTGTTGCAGCCGTACTTCACGGCCAGGCGCCGGGCCTCGCCCAGCTGGCCCTTCTGCTGCTCCCCGTCGCCCATGATGCAGGCCACGCGGAAGCCCGCGCCCTCCTGCTCGCGGAGGTCCGCGCCCGGCTTCGCGCTCGCCAGCCGACCAGCCAGCGCGGCGCCCACGGCGGCGGACAGGCCCTGCCCCAGGTTGCCGGTGTTCCACTCCACGCCAGGCACGCCCATCTCCACGTGGCCGCCAAACTGCGAGCCGAAGCGCCGGAACGTCACGATCGACTCGCGGCGATCGCAGAAGCCGTACGCGGACAACGCCGAGTAGGTGCCCGGCGAGACGTGTCCGTGGCTGATGAAGACGCGATCGCGATCCTCCGCCAGGGGCGCCGTCGCCCGCACGTTGGCGTTGGCGTACAGCATCAGCAGCGCCGGCAGGGTCGACATGGACCCGCCAGGGTGCCCCGACGCCGAGAGGGTGGTCATGGAGAGGATGTCGCCCGAGCACTGCTTGCGCAGGCGCTCGAAAGCGGCGACGTGGTCCTCGGACAGCTGCTCGGGCTGGAATTCCAGACGGAACATGGGCCTGCGCTCCGGGGCGGGGGGTGTCGGGATCCGCGGGCCTTGTACCCCCGACCCCAGGCGCCCGCAAGGATCGCCACGGCGGCGGATCGGGCCGCGCAGGGACCTTGGCCGGCCGACAGGCCTGGCTTATGGTCCGGTCGTGCGTCTTGACGGAATCTTGACAGCCCTCGTGCTGTGGCTCGCGGCCGGCCCGGCCTTCGGGGCCAGCGGCGGTCCGGATCCCTTCGGATACACCTGGGCCGACTCCTTCAGCGGCGGGCCCCAGGTGGACTACCTGGTGGGCGCGTCCACGCCCCTGGCGTTGGGCGAAGAGGACAGCGTCACCTTCCCCATCGGCTTCTCCTTCCCCTTCTACGGCCTCAACTACTCCACGGTCCGCATCCACTCCAACGGCGCGATCAGCCTGAGCGGGGCCGGATCGACCCTCACGTACCTGAACCAGTGCCCGACCATCAACCACGGGCTGCCGGTCATCGCGCCCTTCTGGGACGACCTGGATCCCCCCGGCTCCACGGCCCTGATCGACGCCGGGGTCTACGCGCTGTCGGGCACGCACCCCAGCACCGGCGAGCAGATCCTGGTGGTGGAGTGGTGGGGGATCGAGCGGTTCGTGGGCAGCGATCCCCTGAGCTTTGAGGCCATCCTCTTCGCCGACGGCCGCGTGGAGTTCCACTACCTGGACGTCTACGTGGGCAACAGCGCCTACGACCGCGGGGCGGGGGCCAGCGTGGGCATCGCCGCGGGCGGGGGCAGCTCCAGCCTCATGCCGTCGTGCAACAGCGGGTCCCTGCTGCTGAACGACTACGCCATCGGCTTCGACCCCCCGCCCGCCTGCGTCGACAACGACGGCGACGGCTCCTGCTCCACCAGCGACTGCAACGACGGCAACGCCAACGTCTACCCGGGCGCGTACGAGGGCTGCGACGGCGTCGACAACGACTGCGACGGGTCGGTGGACGAGGGCTGGGACGCGGACGGCGACGGGGTCACGTCCTGCAACGGCGACTGCAACGACAGCAACGCGGGCGTGCGCCCGGGCGCGTACGAGGGCTGCGACGGCGTGGACAACGACTGCGACGGGTCGGTGGACGAGGGCTGGGACAGCGACCTCGACGGCTGGACCACCTGCGGTGGCGACTGCAACGACAGCAACGCCGGCGTGCGGCCGGGCGCGTACGAGGGCTGCGACGGCGTCGACAACGACTGCGACGGGTCGGTGGACGAGGGCTGGGACAGCGACCTCGACGGCT
>CALCXL010000111.1 GCA_937907595.1 uncultured Pseudomonadota bacterium | reverse complement strand
CGCACGGCGGAGGAGTGGCAGTGGATCGCCCGCCGCCTGCGCTGGTTCAACGGCTTCGCCTACCGCGAGGACCAGGAGGTCCAGGTCGCCCGCTACGCCGCCGAGCACCTCGCCGTCGACCCGCCCCCCGAGGGGAGCGAGGAGCGCGCGGCGCTGGACTCCCGCATCGAACTCCAGCGCGCCTGCAACCCCTGCCACTCCCTGTCGCTGGTCCTCGAGGAAGGGGCCCTCGACGACGCGCGGGCTATGGTGGAGCGGATGTCCGACAAGAACCCGACGCTGGTTCCGCCCGAGCGCATCGACGCCATCACCGAGGCCGTCGAGGCGCTGCCGAAGGACGAGGCCGGGTTCTGGGCCCTCTTCCCCCACGACGTCCTGATGGAGCTGGATCGATGACCCGGCGGCAGAAGCGCTTCACGCTCTTGGCGTTGCTGCCCCTGCTCCTGATCCCCCCGATCCTGCTCGTCGCCCACCTGCCGGACCGCGGCGACTGGACGGCGGAGCACGAGGACGGCAAGGAGGGGCCCTTCGCCCTGGGCGACGGCCGCTTCCACCTCGGCCAGAAGGCGGTCCACTTTCCCTGGAAGGGCGAGGTCCGCGCCTCCGGCTTCGACGTCGCCGCGGGCGGGCAGTTCGCCGTCGACTTCGACCTCGTGCTGGAGATGGGGCGGGCCGAGGGCTTCTACGACGAGATCCAGTCCCTGGAGGCGGTGCTCGTGGGCGAGCCCATCTACCGGGACGACGGGCAGCGCACCGGCTTCACCGGCGTGGCCCTCACCACCCGCTTCACCGCCGCGGGCATCCCCCTGGAGCACTACAACGGCACCGCGCCCGTGCAGGCCTTCGGCGACAAGCGCGGCAGCCCCTTCGAGTCGGTGGTGGAGTTCCCGGCGGCGGATCTGCGCCTCGCCGCCGACCCCGACCACGTCCGCCTGAAGGGCCGCTTCGTCGTGCCGATCGGCGAGACGATCCCCGACGGCTGGTACCGCCCCCACGTCGAGCTCTTCGTCCGTTTCAAGGGGAGCGAGAAGCGGGTCGATCTGCGGCACCTCGGCATCAACCTGGGGGCCTGGGTCAACGAGCGCGCCAACACCCTGAAGCCGCGCATCCCGACCCCGCAGCGCCTCAACCCCGCGGACCTGCACGAGTTCATGAAGGACGCGCAGGTCCTGCCGTCGGTGCGGGTGGGTTCGCCGGCGGACCCGCGCCTGGTCTTCACCCTCTTCCACGAAGTCGCCGCCCGGGGGCAGTCGGGGCTGCTGCCCAAGGAGGACGCGGGGCGGGCGGGCATCTCCAACCGCAGCCGCTTCCCCACCCCCTTCGTGCTCGAGCCGGGGATCTGGGAGACGACGCCGGGCCTGCCCGCGGTCTTCCCCTCCACGGGCATGGCGGGCCTCTTTCAGGGCTTCGCGTCCCTGGCCCGGGAGGTGGAGAGCTGGCTGGATCTGCACTCGGGGTCCTTCGAGATGTCCATCACCGGGCCCGATGGGGTGACCGTCGACCTGGGCCGCCGGCAGATCCGCCACGCCGGGGAGTCGGGTCTGGAGTTGGGCGGCGGGCCCTACCGCGTCGAGCTGCAGCAGACCGGGGACTACGTCGCGACGATGACCGGCTGCTTCAACGACGTGCTCGGGCGGCGGCTCTGCGGCGGCGGCACCTACGAGTTCACCTGCGCGCTGCCGATGTCCTTCAGCACCGCGGTCAAGCCGGGCACCAACTTCCTGGTGGGGGCGATCTACCCGGCGGTGATGGACATCAACCCCGCGGTGGAGGCCGACGTCACCATCGATCTGCACTACGTGCCGCAGAGCGACCCCGACCGCGCCGTCGACTACGAGATCACCGGCCGGTCGACCCGTTGGGGCTACTTCGAGCCCGAGGAGTTCCCGCCGCCCTTCGCCGAGCCGGGGGAGTACTCGTCCCTGCTGTCGGTGCGCTGGGTGGATCGCAGCGGCAACCTGTGGCTGGGGCAGCAGTCCAGCGCCGGCGTCATCGCCCCCGTGGAGCCCGAGGTCCGCCTGCACGGCACGCGCACCACCTTCTTCGACCCCCGGGCGGAGCTGCCGCAGCTCGGCGCCTTCGAGCGCTACAACCTGCCGTACGAGGGGGGGAGCAGCTTCGCCGAGCACAGCGCGCTCTCCTTCTACGACCACACCTTCCCCTACCACTCCGGCGACGTCCTCTACGTGCCGACGACCTACCCCCTGGAGTCGGTGATCGGCCCCAGCCTGTCGATGTCGGCGGAGACGCCCGCCCTCAAGGCGCGCTTCGAAGAGCTGTACCTGCCCGACGGCCCGCTGCCGCCCTACCCCTACGCCAACCGATTTCGGCGCCTCTGGTACCTGCCCGACGTCTACAAGCAGAGCGAGGACAATTTTTCGTACCACACGATCGAGCCGGGGGTGATGGACAACCTGCCCATCGTGCCCGTGTCGCGGCACGGCTACAGCTCCTACGCCTGGCCCGAGGACATCGAGCTCGACGCGTACAGCTACCTCTCGGTCATCCGCCCGGGGCTGCCGGTGATCTCCATGGCCTTCGCGGGCAACTACATGGCGCCCTGCTGGATCATCTCGCCCAACGACTACGGCTACCGCTTTCACAGCAGCCCGAACGGCGACCTGCCCGAGGACCTGTACCGCGTCATGGGCGGGCTGGTGGTCAAGGACCACGGCACCGGAAAGACCTACTACGACGCCTACAGCTCCGCGATCCGCATCCTGCCGCCGGGCAGCTCCTACACAGCGGTCGCGGCGCCGGGCGAGATCCCCATGACCACGCTGGCGGGGCGGGACGAGTCGATCTTCCTGGGGCTGAACACGTCCGGCGTCTTCGCCGTCGGCCACCGCCTGCTCCTGGGCGGCACGCTGATGCCGCCCACGGAGGCGGACGTGCAGTTCGACGTGGAGTGGCCCTCGGGCAAGACCTACACCCACAACGTGCACGCCAACCGCCTGGGCGGAGTGCGCCCCCCGATGGGCCTCTACCTGGACGAGCCCGGGGTCTACCGGGTGAAGGTCGACATCGCGTTGACGAAGGAGGACGGCGAGGTCGTGCACGGGGACGTGGTGGGCTCGGGGGACGGCCGCATCTACTACTTCGCCCTGCCGAAGGACGGCCCGCGCGTGTTCGCTTCCCCCCTGCCCGCCATGAGCCGCGCGCCCGAGCGGGACCGCGTCGTCGTGCCCATGCGGTGGAACCCGGCGGTGACGAACCCGCGGCTGACGTGGTCGGTGATGACGCCGGGCTCGCTCTACGACGAGGGCACGATGCCCCTGGAGGGCGACACCCACGACTTCGTCTGGCGGCCCCGCCAGGCGCAGATCCAGCTGCCGAACTACGACACCGTCGACTACGGATCGGGCCAGTCGCTGCTGACGGACATCATCGTCTTCGTCTTCTTCTTCGAGGGCGAGCTCAACGGGGAGCCGGTCTTCGACGCCATCCGCGTGGCCATGCGCGGCGACGTCCTGCTCAACCCGGACGCCCTGGGCAACCCCGACGCGCTCAAGGAGGTCGGCCCCTACGTTGGCGCACCGCCGGCTCAGCAGGCGACCTACCCCGCGCCGAGCTACACCCGGCACCGCGATCTGGACGGCCTGGATCTGCGCTTCGGCGAGGGTCAAGGCGAGTACGGCCACGGCGTCGAGGTCGACGACCGGGTCCACTGACGTCTTCCGTGAAGCGAGACCACGCCATCCACGCCCTCGCGGGGGCCAGCGCCCTGCTGGTCTGGCTGATCTGGGATCCCTTCGGCCGGGTGCTCGCCGGCGACGTCGAGGCCCTGATCGAGAACCTGCTCCGCGACTGGACCACCGACTACGACCAGGCGCCCTACGCGCGCGGCGATCTGATCCAGCCCCTCCGCCTGGCGGTGCGCTTCGGCCCCGTGCCCCTGCTCTGGGTGGCGGTGGCCGGCGCTGTCTACAGGTTGACCGCGGGGGAGGAGGGCGACCACCCCCTGTCCCGCCTGTCGGGCCTCAAGAAGGCGGCCGTGTCAGCGGGCACGCTCCTCCCCTTCGCCGCCGCCGCCTTTCCCCTGGGCCTGGGGCTGAGCATCTGGGTCGCGGTGGAGCTGTACTGGTGGATCGAGTGGTACGGGGACATGGATCCGACGATGCTCTGGATCCACGAGCGCGCGCCCTGGCTGCTGCTGCCGGGGGTCGCGGTCGCGGGGGTCGCCTCCCTGGTCTTCGCGCTGTCCGAGTCGCCGGATCCGGTCCTGAAGAAGAAGCGTCGACGCAGCCTCCTGCGGCGGATCGTGCGCCTCGCCGCCGCGGTCCCGCTCTCCGCCCTCGCCGCCGCGGGGGTGCTGGGCCTGGCCCACGCCAGCCGGGTCAGCCCCGCGGGCAGCGACGTCCACCGGGAGAACTGCGGGCGCTGCCACGAGCGATCGCTGCCGCTGTACTACGTCAAGGCCCCGAAGGGCTGGGAGCGCACCCTGGACACGCACCGGGAGATGGGCGCCGTCGACCTGAGCGAGGAGGACCGGGCGGCCCTGCTGGGCTTCCTGACCAGCAACCGCAGCTTCTCCGACGGGGCCACCGCGACCACCCGCTGCGGGAGCTGCCACGGGAGCACCTGGCGGCGCTGGGACCGGCGCTCCGCGGAGGACTGGAACGGCATCCTGCGACGCCTGGGCTGGTGGTCGCCCTACTACTACCGGGCCGACGTGGCCGCCCAGCTCCGGCGCTTCGTGATGGACGAGGGGCTGGTGGACGACGGCGGTGGCTTGCTCGACCTGTCCCCCGAGGACGCGGCGGACCTGCGCAATCTGGTGGAGGTCTGCGGCCTCTGCCACTCGGTGTCCTACGAGGCCGACCGCTACCGGGGGGGCGATCCCGGGGAGCTCCGGCGCATGATCGCCCGGATGAACGACAAGCTCTCGCTCGAGGCGCGCCTGGACGAGGAGGGCCTGGACGACGTCGCGCGCAGCTACACGCGGTGGATGGGGGACCCGGAGCGCTGGGACCACCTGGTCCCGCACGATCGCCCCGAGCTGGGCACCGGCCGGGCCCTCCCGCCGGCCGCGCGCGAAGGCAGGTACTGAGGTGCGGGGGCTCCTGCTGGCGCTGCTCTGCG
>CALCXL010000110.1 GCA_937907595.1 uncultured Pseudomonadota bacterium | reverse complement strand
CCCCTGCGCTCTCGTAGGCCCAGTCCGCGTCCTGCATCACCGACCAGGACCCGATGAAGTAGGGCACGTCCTGGCCCTCCTGCGCGCCGCCGAGGAGCGTGCGCCACACCTCGGTCAGGGCGGCGTAGTCCTCGCGGGAGTCCGCGCCCCACTCGAAGAGGTGCGTGGAGTAGACGACGCCGGTCCAGCCCATGTCCACGGGATCGGGCAGGTCCCACATCCCCTGGAAGCCGTCGTGGATCACGAGCAGGTGGTCGTCGCCGGCGGCGCGGATCTGGTCGTGGAGCCGGTCGTACATCGCGTCGCGGGCCTCCGACGACGGGGCGGAGAAGGGCTCGGCGAGCAGCGACCACGCCGCCACCGCAGGCTCGTCCCCGAAGCGGTCGACCAGCTCGGCCCAGAGCTCGAGGGTCAGCTCCTGCATCGCGGGATCGTCGTAGAGCTGGGCCTCCCCCGAGTAGTCGTTGTGGCCTCCCGGCGACTCCTGGAGGTCGACGACGGCGTAGATCCCGTGGGCCTCGCAGGCATCGAGCAACCACTGGATGCGATCCCAGCTCCGCTCGTTCCAGCGCAGCTCCTGCAGCGGCTCGGCATCGCTGTTCTCCAGCAGCGCGCGGTAGCCGAGGGGGACGCGGACGAGGTTGAAGCCCTGGGACGCAAGCCAGGCGAGGTCGGCGTCGGTGATCCAGGCGCGGGCGAAGGTGTCGAGCAGGGCGTCGCGGCCGTCGGTGCCGAAGCGCGCCTCGAGCTGGAGGCGCATCGGGAGATCGGAGTCGTCGCGCAGGGACGGGTAGAGCGCGACGTCGGCCACGAGGGCGTCGGCCGCCTCCGCTCCCGCCTCCGCCGCCAGCGCGTCGCGGAACGGGCCGGCGAGCCAGTCCGCGTCGTCCCCCGCCCCGACCGCGATCAGGGCCGCGTCGACCTCGGTCTGCAGCCCCGCCTCGATGCCCAGCTGCCGCGCCCTCCCCCATACGGCGTAGTCGACCCCGCTGATCCACGACTCGTGGAAGTGCCACGCCCCCAGGTTCACCCCCCGCAGCTGCACGGGGGCCCCCTCGGCGTCGACGAGCAGCGGGCCCTCAGCGTGCAGCCTCGGGAGCGCTGCGGGGGCGGGCTCGTCCGGCGGCGCCGTGTCAGCTGGCTGGCAGGCCGTCGCGGCGAGGAGGACACAAAGAAGCGGGGCGATGGCTCGGGACAAGGCGGACTCCAACCGAGTGGGGAATGGCCCCCGGCTGGGGCTCCGGGGGCGATTGTGCCTCAGCCCTGCCCGCGGCGTCGATCGCCGCCGCATGCCTCCGCAATACAGCAGTCCGCATGCCTTTTCGATACTCCTCGCGCTCCTCGGCGTCATCGTGTCCAGGAAGGAACCACACCATGCGCGACTCGCTGCTCCTCCTGCTGATCCTTCCCCTCTTGGGCTGCCCCCCGGACCGCGACGCCGGTGATCCCCCCGCGGACGACGACGACGCCAGCGCGGACGACGACGACGCGGTCGACGACGATGACGCCGTCTTCGAGGAGGGGGGCTGCTGGGGCACGGGTCCGGGCTCCGACGTCCCCTTCGCGTGGGGTCGACGGGGCGACGCGCTGGTGCTGCTGGCCCACGACGGCAGCGAGACCGTCCTGCACGAAGGCGCGGCCGACGGCCCCATGCAGGCCTGGCAGCTGCTCCAGGCGGGCGGGTGGATGGCCGCCTACGGCTCCTGGTGGAACACGAACGAGGACCGCGGGACGGCGGTCGCGCTCTACGACTCGAACGGGGACACGGTGGCGAGCCGGGTCGTCGACGGGGTCACCGGCTGGGAGGCCTTCCTGGCGCCCGACGGGATCCTCACCTTCTGGGGCGGGACCGCGGCGTCGGGGGAGGAGATCACCGTCAAGATCAACGCTGACGGGTCCGTCGAGGAGACCCCCTACGGCCGCCCTGCTGGTCCGGCGCAGCTCGGCGCCGTCCCGGTCTGCCAGACCGCGCAGGGCGTCTGCGGATGGCTGCCCGACGGCGACACCGAGCTGTTCGGTGCCCTGCCGTCGGGGGCGCCCTTCTGGCCTTCGGGGGACCGGCTGCTGCGCTTCAACGGCAGCGACCCGGCCCAGCCGGCGGTGATGCTCGAGTCGCCCTGGTACCCCGCCTTCACGTTCCTGGACGACTCCCTCCCCGCCGACGCGCCCAACACCGCGATCGTGGCCACGTCCGACGACGGCGTGGCGATCCTGGGCCAGTACGCAGGCTGGGAGGTCGCAACCTGGCTCGTGGTCGACGCGCAGCAGAACACCGCCTTCGAGCTGGATCTGGAGGGTCGGGGGGAGGCGGTGGACGGCGGGATCTGCGGCGCGTCGGTGCCGTCCCTCCCGTCGGACGGCACTCTGGTCTACCCGGTCCGCGACGACGCCAGCGCCCGGTTCGTGCGCCTCGACCCGCAGACGGGCTCCGAGGAGCCGCTGGGGGCCCCGGTCCGCGACTTCCTCTTCGCCGAGGCCACCCTGCGCGACGGCACCTGGGCGCTGACGACCGGCGACGGCACCGACACCTTCTGCGGCGGCAGCCAGCGCCCGTGGGAGGCCGACCCCGACGCGCTGTCGGGCAACACCATCCAGCTGCTCCGGCCCCAGGACGGCCTGGTCTGGGAGCTGGACGCACCGCCGATGGCGTCGGGCTACGGTCTGAAGGTCGGCCTGTCGGTGGGGGGCGGGTGCGCGTCGGTGCCCGAGAGCGCCGAATGGCAGGCCACGCTCGGATCCTTCGACGTCCTGACCGGCGAGCGCCAGCCCTTCCCCGACGGCTTCGAGTTCGGCGGCTGGCTGGACTGAGGGAGCCGCCCCGACCCCCGCTCCCGCCTCGCCGCGTCGACCGCTACCGCTGAGCGGGGGCCCGGCCGCGCCGCCGCCGCAAGCCCAGGATCAACAGCGCCAGGCCGCCCGCGCCGCCGCCGCCGCTGGAGCACGCGAGGCCTGGGGCGTCGGCCAACCCCACGTCCGGCTCCTCCGGCAGCGCGTCGCACTCGGGGACGCCGTCGCGGTCCACGTCGCGGTACGTCTCCACCAGCGTGCCGTCGCAGTCCTGGTCGATGGTGTCGCAGAGGTCGACGGCGCCGGGGTGGATCGCGGGGTCGGCGGGCTCGCAGTCGCCGCCGCAGATGGAGGCGCCGTCGCCGTCCTCGTCCTGCTCGTTGTCCGGCAAGACCCCGTTGCAGTCCGAGTCCAGGTCGTCGCAGTCCTCGTCCGCGCCGGGGTAGACGGTGTCCCGCAGGTCGTCGCAGTCGCCGTCGCAGGGGGCGAAGCCGTCGCCGTCGTCGTCCAGCTCCTCGTCGTCCACGGTGCCGTCGCAGTCGTTGTCGACCCCGTCGCAGTCCTCGGCGTTGCCGGGGAAGTTGCTGCCGTCCTCGTCGTCGCAGTCGGCGCACAGGGGGCTGCTGTCGAAGTCGGCGTCCACCTCGTCCGGGGGGACCACGTCGTCGCAGTCGTTGTCCTGCCCGTCGCAGACCTCGTCCGCCGACGGGTTGGTGGCCGGGTTGCCCTCGTCGCAGTCGCCGCCGCAGATGATCCAGCCGTCCCCGTCCGAGTCGAGCAGCTCGTCCGTGGTGGGATCGCAGTCCGTGTCGCGGCCGTCGCAGACCTCCTCGGCGCCGGGGTGCACGCCGCCGTCGGTGTCGTCGCAGTCGCCGCTGCAGACCGTGTCCCCGTCGCCGTCGCCGTCGATGGCCTCGTGCGTCGTGGGGTCGCAGTCCGTGTCCAGGCCGTCGCACGCTTCGAGGAGGGCCGGGGAGACGGCCGCGTCGCTGTCGTCGCAGTCGCCGGTGATGGACGACTGGCCAGGATCGTCGTCGCAGTCGCCGTCTTCGGTCTCCAGCAGGGTCACCGCGGAGCCGACGCCATCGTCGTCCGCGTCCAGAAAGCACGTCACCGCGTCGGAGCCGTTGCAGTCCTGGTCCACGCCGTCGTCGGCGATCTCCGCTTCGCCGGGGGATCGGGCGGGGTCCAGGGGGGCGCAGTCGTCGCCGTCCAGGGAGCCGTCGTTGTCGTCGTCGGGGTCGGTGCAGTCGGGGTCGTTGTCGCTGTCCTCGTCGGGGAAGCCGTCGACCAGATCCCCGTCGCAGTCCGAGTCCACGGCGTCGCAGAGCTCGGGCCCGCCGGTGTAGACGGTCGGGTCGTCGTCGTTGCAGTCGGTGACGGAGAACTCCCCGTCGCCGTCGGCGTCCACCTCAGCGCAGTCGGGCAGGTCGTTGTTGTTCGTGTCGGCGTAGCCGTCGACCAGGTCCCCGTCGCAGTCGCTGTCCACGCCGTCGCAGGACTCCGGGGCGCCGGCGAAGACCGCGTCGTCCAGGGGGGCGCAGTCGGTGTCGTCGGGGTCGCCGTCGCCGTCGTCGTCGTCGTCGACGCAGTCGGGCTCGGTGTCGCCGTCGGTGTCGGTGAAGGCCTCCAGGACGTCGCCGTCGCAGTCGTTGTCGATGAGGTCGCAGACCTCGGACGCGGTCGGCCCCACCGCTGGGTCCCCGTCGTCGCAGTCGCCCTCGCACGCGGCCAGGCCGTCGCTGTCCCCGTCGATCTCGTCCGGATCGGGCGACCCGTCGCAGTCGTCGTCCACCCCGTTGCAGACCTCGGTCGCCCCGGCGAAGACCGCCGGGTCCAGGGGAGCGCAGTCCGTCCCGTCGGGGTCGCCGTCGCCGTCGCTGTCCAGGGCCTGCCCCAGGAAGAGGAAGACGCCGCCCTCGCCGTACTCGACGTTCTGGTAGCTGGGGTCGCCCACCAGCAGGTCGTCGGCGCCGTCGCCGTTGACGTCGAAGCCGGGCGCGCCGCCCACCCCCTCGCCGAAGCGGTAGCCGGTGCCGGTGGCCGTGGGCCCCTCGATCACGATCGACGCCGTCGTCAGCAGCCCCGCCGCCGGGTTGAGGAAGACGAAGACGCCGCCGTTGAAGCCCGCGGTGCCGCTGGTGTAGCCCGCGGTGCCCGCGACGACGTCGGGCCGGCCGTCGCCGTCGTAGTCGAGGACCGCCAAGTCGATGCCCAGGCTGGCGTAGGTCGCGTCGCTCTGCAGGATCACGTCGGCGGTGGCAGGCAGGCCGGTGGGCGAGCCGTAATAGACGTGCACCCGCCCCTCCCCGGTCTGGCCGTCCGACTCCTCCGGCGCGCCGACGATCAGGTCGTCGTAGGCGTCGCCGTTGAGCTCCGCCACGACTGCCGCCCGACCGAACTGTCCGCTGGACTGCGACCTCTCCAGGACAAGGTCCGGCGTGGACGAGGGGCCGACCGCGCTGCCTTCGTACAGGCGGACCTCCCCCGCGCCGGACACCGCGTTCGGGGAGGCGTAGCGGTTGGACAGGACGAGGGAGTCCCAGCCGTCGCCGTCGAAGTCGCCGCGCAGGACGCCGACGGAGTTGTAGTCGGGCAGGGTCAGCGGCAGCGTCCAGGTGGGGACCGGGGCGACGCCGTCGGGGAAGCCCTCGTAGATCTCGACCGTGGTGGACCGCGCGATGGCGACGTCGTCGTATCCGTCGCCGTTCAGATCGCCGGCGAAGCCCAGGGGGTCGTCGCAGTCGCCGTTGTTTGCCGCCCAGTCGGGCCGGATCCCGGGGCCGGTGGGGGAGCCCAGGTGCAGGGAGGCGTCGCAGCCGCCGGCGCGGTCCGCGAAGAGGACGTCGTCGAAGCCGTCGCCGTTGACGTCGCCGTTCGTACGCAGGGGCCCGTCGACGCCGAACCAGGCCCAGCCGGGGGTGCTGAGGCCCGCAGGGGTGGTGGCGTGGATCGTGACCCGCCCTGCCGGACCGGGGCCGCGGTAGCTGTTGCTGAGCAGACCGGCCTCCAGGGTGCCGTCGCCGTCGACGTCGCCCACCGTGATGGAGAGGCTGGCCCCCAGCCCGATGGAGGTCTGCCCGCCTTCGGTCACCTGGAGCCAGGGCGCGCCCAGGTCGGGGTCCACGCAGTCGGGCAGGTCGTCGCCGTCGTCGTTCAGGAAGCCCTCGACCAGGTCGCCGTCGCAGTCCTGGTCGATCAGGTCGCACCAGTCCGACGCGCCGGGGTGCACCGCGGGATCCAGGGGGTCGCAGTCGCTGCCGTCGGGGGTGCCGTCGTTGTCGCGATCGGGCAGGGTCGACGTGCCTTCGTACAGGAAGACGCCGCCGCCGTCGGAGACGGTCGTGTCGAAGTTGCGGTCGCCAACGACGACGTCGGCCAGACCGTCTCCGTTCGTGTCCAGGCCGCCGACCCCGACCTTGCCGTAGTGCGCGCTGTGGCCGTCGAGAGCGACACCCTCGTAGGTGAAGTCCGCTCGCGCCGACAGCCCCGCCGCAGAGCCCCGGAACACGAAGGCCCCGCCGACGCGGCCTGTTGTGCCCGATGCGTAGCCGAAGGAGCCCACCAGCAGGTCGTCGAAGCCGTCGCCGTCGTGGTCGCCCGCCGCGGCCAGGGAGCGGCCGAAGTCAGCGTCGGCGCGGTCGACCTCCAGGATCTGGTCGGCCTCGTCCCCGGGGCCCCCCGCGCCTCCGAAGAACACGTGGACGCGTCCTTCGTCCTCCTGGTCGTCCAGGCCCAGCCAGAAGCGGGCGCCGTCCTCCTGCCGCGCGCCCACGGCGATGTCGGTCAGCCCGTCGCCGTTCCAGTCGCCCGCCGCCAGGGAGTGACCGAACAGCCCGCCGTCCTGCGTGCCGAGCCAGGTGCGGTCGGGCGCTGACGCCGGCCCTGCCGCCCCGCCGTACCACGCCAGCACCGCGCCCACGTCGTCCCAGCCGTCGACCGTGGCCTCTGGGTCGCCCACGAGCAGGTCGTTGAAGCCGTCGCCGTTGAGGTCGCCGGCGCCGAGCAGCGGGCCGTCCACGTCGGCCAGGGTCGCCGCCAGAAGCCAGCTGGGCGAGGACGCGGGGCCTGTGGGCGCACCGGCGTAGACGTCCACGCCCCCCGTGGTGCGCACGGCGACGTCGTCGTACCCGTCGTTGTTCAGGTCGGGGACGATGGCGACGGTGCGGGTGCAGCCGTTGTTGTAGAGCGACCACACCGGGACGCCCTGGGGGCCGTCGGGCCCGCCGAAGCGCAGCACCACGTAGCTGTTGGTCCCGCCGCGGGTGCAGGTCAGCAGGTCGTCGAAGCCGTCGCCGTTGAGGTCGCCTGCCGCGGAGATCAGCCGCTCGCGAAAGGTCGCCCAATCGGGGGTGTTCGGCAGCGAATCGCCCAGGCGGCCGTAGCCGGTGACGCGCCCCGAGCCGCCGGTGGCGTCGGGGAAGCCGGGGCTGTAGGCCAGCAGCTCCAGCGCGCCGTCGCCGTCCAGATCGGCGGCCTGCAGGGTGCCGTCGTCCCCCAGGCCCGCGCTGCTGGAGCCACCGTGCCGCCACCAGCTGTACGCCCGGCCGAAGTCCAGATCGACGCAGTTCGGCTCACCGTCCCCGTCGGCGTCGGGGTTCGATCCCACCAGGTCGCCGTCGCAGTCGTCGTCCACCCGGTCACAG
>CALCXL010000109.1 GCA_937907595.1 uncultured Pseudomonadota bacterium | reverse complement strand
TCCACCGTCACCTCCGACCTGAAGCACGCCGCCGACCTCTTCCACGAGGCCGACGACTTCGAGCTCGTGCGCCTGTTCGGGCCCGAGCACGGGCTGCGCGGCGACGCCCAGGACATGATCGCCGTCGACGGGGTGCAGCGGGACGGCCGCACCGGCCTGCGCGTGGTCTCCCTCTACGGCCCGGAGGAGCGCTCCCTCTGGCCTGACGAGTCCGAGCTCACCGACCTGGACGTGCTGGTCTTCGACATCCAGGACGTCGGCGCGCGCTACTACACCTACGTCTACACGATGGCCCACGCGATGGAGGTCGCGGGGCGCATCGGCCTGCCCGTCGTCGTCTGCGACCGCCCCAACCCCATCGGCGGCGTGCAGGTGGAGGGCAACATCGTCCAGGAGGCCTACCGCTCCTTCGTCGGCCGCTTCCCCCTGCCCAACCGCCACGGCATGACGGCCGGCGAGCTCGCCCACTTCTTCCGGGACACCTGCGGGATCGCCTGCGACGTCACCGTGGTGCCGATGACGGGCTGGACCCGCGGCATGCCCTTCGCGCGGACGGGCCTGCCCTGGGTGCAGCCCTCGCCGAACATGCCCACGGTGGACACGGCGCTGGTCTACCCCGGGCAGTGCTTCTTCGAGGGCACCCTGATGTCCGAGGGCCGCGGCCACACCCGACCGTTCGAGGTCTTCGGCGCGCCCTTCGTCGACGGGCACGCCTGGGCGCAGGCGACGATGGCCGACCTGAGCGCCAGCGGCATCGGCGGGGTCGCGCTGCGGCCCCTGACCTTCCTGCCCACCTTCCACAAGCATGCCCGGCTGCCCTGCGGTGGCCTGCAGATCCACGTGCTGGACGCCGACGCCTACCGCCCGGTGATCACCGCGGTGGCCCTGATGAAGTCCGCGTGGGCGCTGTGGCCCGATCAAGCCCGGTGGCGCACCGAGCGCTACGAGTACGTGGAGGAGCCCATCGCCATCGACCTCCTGGGGGGCGGTCCGGAGCTCCGGGCGGAGGTGGAGGCCGGCGCCGACCTGCGCGACATCCAGGGCCGATGGGACCGGGAGCGGGCCGGGTTTGACTCGCTGCGGGCCGGGTTCCTGCTCTACTCGTAGGGGGCGGCCCGGCCTCGCGCCCGTCGCGCACCGGCCACCCGGCGGGATCGTCGCCGCGGCCGGTTACCCCTTGGCCGGCGCCAGCAGCGCCTCGCGCAGGGCCGCTGTCGCCCGGGGCAGGCCGTCCACGCCGCGGTGCAGCAGCACCAGGGAGCGGACGAGGGAGCCGTAGCCGGGGGCGACCACCAGGTGCCCGTCGGCCAGATCGCGCAGCATCGCGGCCCGCGGCACCAGGGCCCGGCCCACCCCCGCCCGCACGTTGCCCTTCACCGCGGCGATGGACTGAAGCTCCATGACCACCCGTGCTTCGGGCACGTGCTCGTGCAGCAGGGCGCGCAGGGAGCTGCCCACGGGGAAGCTGATCCAGCCGTCGACGTCGGTGCCGTTGGGCCCCTCCACCACCAGCAGCTCGTCGTCGCGCCAGGGCTCGGCCGTCCACCAGCCGGGCCGGTCGGGCACCGACGCCGAGCTCGCGATGCCCAGGTCCAGCTCCCCGGACTCCAGCCCCTCCCAGACCACCGGGCTGTGTGCCTCCTTGAGGAAGAAGCGCACCGCGGGGTGGTCGCGGCGGAAGGCGGCGAGGGTCGGCGGCAGCAGGTAGGTGCAGGCGGTCGGTCCGGCGCCCAACCTCACTTCGCCCACGTGAAGCCCAACCACCTGCTCCACCGCGCGCCGCCCGTCGGCCACCGCGGCCAGCGCGCGGCGGGCGTGGGGCAGCAGGGCCAGCCCGGCGTCGGTGGGGGAGGCGCCCTGGCGTCCGCGGTGGAGCAGGCGGGCCCCCACCTCCGCCTCCAGGACCTGGATCGACGAGCTCAGCGCCGGCTGCGTGATGTGCGCGCGGCGGGCGGCGGCGGTGAAGGTGCCCGCCTCGATCACCAGCAGGAAGTGTCGGAGTCGATCATGCATAAGCAGAGTCTATATCAAGTGCCAAAACAATCGATTGGACCGCTGGATGACCCGGGGGCAGGCTCTGAACAGCGGCGGAGGCGACCGACCCCAGGAGGGGCCGGGCCCCGCTGCGTCGTCGGCGCGCCGTCCCCCGTCCGGGGAGGCCGCCCCGGGAGGTGCGTCGTGGTGGAAGTCCTGATCCTCGGAGCCCTGGCGGGCGCCATCACCACCGTCGCCGGCATGGGCGGCGGGCTCCTGCTGACCCTGGGCCTGTCCCTCGTCCACGGCCCCCTGACCGCCCTGGCCATCACCGGCCCCGGCCTGCTGGTGGGCAACGTGCACCGCGCCTGGCTCTACCGCGAGCACGTCCACCGCCCCACCGCCTGGCGCTTCGTGGCCGGCGCGGTGCCGGGCGCGCTCATCGGGGGGCTGATCGCCACGGGCATCCCCCAGTCGATCCTCCAGGCGCTCCTGGTCGCCCTGGCGGTGCTGGCCTCGGCCAAGGTGCTCTTCCGCTGGCGCTGGCAGCCCCCCGCGGCCGCCATCACGCCCGCGGCCGCGCTGGCGGGCTTCGTCACCGCCACCAGCGGGGGAGGGGGCCTGATCGCGGGACCCACCCTGCTGTCCACGGGCCTGACGAGCCGCGAGTACGTGGGCACCGGGGCCTTCGGCGCCGCCTTCGTGCACCTGGCGCGCATCACCGGCTACTCGGCGGGGGGCCGCTTCGACGCCCACATCTTGTTCCTGGGCCTCGTCGCCGCCGCCGCCATCCTGCTGGGCAACCTGCTGGGGGAGCGCCTGCGCACCTGGATCCCCCCCGTGGCCGTGCCCCGGCTGGAGATCGGCGTGGTGCTGGTGGCCCTGGGCATGGCGCTGTCGGGGCTTTGAGATCGGCCTCCCTCAGGCCCCGCGCCGCCGTGGATCACCGGGCCTGAGCCCCTCTCAGAACAGCTCCCGCATCGCCTCCTCCAGCGACTTGACCCCCACCACCTCCAGGCCTTTTGGCGCCTTGAACCGCGCGGGGGGGCGGGGCAGCAGCACCCGCTGGAAGCCGTGGCGGCGGGCCTCCTCCAGCCGCAGGTCCAGCCGGGTGACGCTGCGCACCTCCCCCGTCAGCCCCACCTCCCCCAGGACCAGCCACTGGGTGCCCAGGGCCCGCCCGGTCAGGGAGCTCACCACCGCCGCGCAGACGGCCAGATCCGCCGCCGGCTCCGTGATCCGCACCCCCCCCGCCACGTTGAGGTAGACGTCCTTGTCGTGCAGGGTCCAGTCCGCCTTGCCCAGGACGGCCACCAGCATCGCCAGCCGCTGCCCGTCGATGCCCAGGGCGTTGCGCCGCGTGTTTCCCGGGTAGCCCGGCGCCACCAGCGCCTGGACCTCCAGCAGCAGGGGCCTGGAGCCCTCCAGGCAGGCGGTGACCACGGTGCCCGGCCGGTCGCTGGGTCGATCCGCCAGCAGCGCCTGCGAGGGCTCCGCGACGCCGACCAGGCCCGCGCCCGTCATCTCGAACAGCCCCAACTCGCCCGTCGCGCCGAAGCGGTTCTTCTGCGCGCGCAGGACCCGGTAGGGGGGGGTGGCGTCGCCCTCGAAGTAGACGACGGTGTCCACCACGTGCTCCAGGGTGCGGGCCCCGCGAGCTGCCCGTCCTTGGTGACGTGGCCCACCAGCAGGGCCGCGCGGCCCGTCGACTTCGCGTGCATGGTCAGCCGCGCCGCCACCTCCCGGACCTGGCTGATGTTGCCCGGTGTGCCGCCCAGCGCCGGCGAGTAGACGGTCTGCACCGAGTCGACGATCACCACCGCCGGAGCCACCTGCTCGGTGCCCTCCAGGATGCGGTCCAGGTCCGTCTCCGCCTGCAGGTAGAGCCGATCGTCGAGCTTGCCCAGCCGCTGCGCGCGGTCCCGCACCTGCTCCACCGACTCCTCTCCGGACGCGTACAGCACCCGGTGCCCGGCGTGGGCCAGACCCAGGGCCACCTGCATGAGCAATGTGGACTTGCCGACGCCGGGGGGACCGCCGATGAGCGTGACGCTGCCCGGCACCAGCCCCCCGCCGAGGATGCGGTCGAACTCCCCGACGGTGGAGTCGAAGCGCTTCGCCGTCCCCGTGTTGCCCAGGTGGGTGATGGGCACGGGCTTCGTCTCGCCCGGCGACGCCGAGGCCCGCCGGATGGAGCGCGCGCCCGGGACCTCCTGCCGCTGCTCGATCAGCGTGTTCCACTCCCCGCAGTCGGGGCAGCGGCCCAGCCACTTCGTCGCCACGTAGCCGCACGCCGTGCAGCCGTATTGGACCTTCACCTTTGCCATGCCACCGCTCCATTCAACGTGCGTGCCATCCCCGGATCGCCCCCTGGACGCCGCCAGGGCCTCTTGACTGTCCGGGCACTGTCCGGCGACCGTCCGGCCCCGGACACCTGGCCGGACACTCGCCCGGACACCCCGCCGGCGTCACCGCGTGTGCACGACCAGCTTGCCCGCGCCGCGGCTCTCGCCGAAGGGACCCCCGGGCTTGAAGGGCGGGATCAGTGCGACGTGGGGTCCACGGCCCGCCCGACGCCGGTGGCGCCGGCGATGGGGGAGCCGTGGTGCAGCACCATCTTCCAGGCCCCGCCGCGCCGCACGAACAGGTTGGTCGCCGCGACCTGGCTGTGGATCTGCCGGCCGTCGGCCAGCGAGTAGATGTTCTCCCGGCAGTGCACCCGGCCGACCGTGCCGTCGAGCACCGCGGACACGTCGCTGACGGCGAACTTCATGAAGTCTGTGTTGGCGAAGATCGCTTGCCAGGTCGCGCGGACCCCCGGCCAGCCCCGCGTGATCTGCCAGCCCGGGTGGATGCAGGCGACGTCGTCCCCGTGGTCCCAGGCCGCGGTCATGGCGTCGGGGTCCAGGTTCTCCAGGGCGACGTAGAAGGCGCGGTTGGCGGCCTTGAGCTCGTCCAGCAGGTCGTCCGCGTTCATGCCCATCCCCGCAGGTCCAGCAGGTGCTCCACCGCCTCCACGAAGCCCGCGCCGCCCTCGCCCCGGGTCACGAAGCGGGGCAAGGCGTCCATGCGCTGCTCCATCCGCCGCACGTTGGCGACGCCCACGCCGAAGGGGAAGAGGGCAAAGAGGGGGGCGTCGTTGGGCGAGTCGCCGAAGAACACCGCCCGCTCGCGGTCCGGCCCGTCCAGGTCCCAGCCCCAGCGATCCGCGCAGTAGCGTCGGCACATCGAAGCCTTGTCGAAGTCCCCCAGCCAGGCGTTCACGTGGATGTTGGACACCTTGACGTGGCAGCCCGCGGCGGCCAATTGGGCCACGATCGCGTCGATGTCGGCCTCCGGCAGGGGGGGGACGTCCTCGCAGAAGTCGATGGCGACGTCGAACACGCGGTAGGCCTGGTCCGAGGCCAGCGCCGCCCCGGGGTGCGCGGCCAGGACGGCGTCGCCCAGGGCGTTCATGCGGACCCGGTTGGCGCGGCGGGTGGCCTCGTCCTGGGCCCAGACCCGGAGCATGATCTCCTGTCCGGATGCGTCGACGTCGCGCCGGAAGTATAGGCCGCCGTTCTCCCCCACCACCCCGTCCACGGGCCAGGTCCGCGCGATCATGTCCGCCCAGCCTGCGGGGCGTCCGGTGATCGGGACCACGGCCATGCCGTCCTCGCGCGCGGCTTCCAGAACGCGGAAGACGTCGGCGGCGATGCGGCCATCAGGGTCGGTCAAGGTGCCGTCGATGTCCGTGAAGAGGGCCTGCAGGCCCCGAGCCTGGGCCGCGGTGACGGAGGCCACCGGGAGCATCAGAAGGACTTCAGGCTGGCCATGACGATGCCCTTGGCCGGCTTCGGCATGAAGTTGGTGGACTTCGGCGGCATCACCGCGCCCGCCTGGGCCACCCGCAGCACCTGCGCGGGGCGGGGGGGGCGCATGAGCAGGGCCAGGGAGGCGTCTCCGGCCAGGACCCGCTCGGACACCTGCTCGGCGGTGGATCGGTTGTGGCCCCAGGCGGAGCCCGATCGCCCGGTCTGCCCCGCGTCGCCCGACCAGCCCAGGGGATCAAGCAGCAGGCGGTGGGCGAGCTCGGCGTCCACGTCGCGCAGGGCCTCGGGCACGCTGCTCAGGTCCGCGTCGTCCCGGAGCCGCAGGCCCATCCGCCGACCGGGCCGCACCAGGCCGAAGCGGTGGCCGCCGGGGTTTCGCAGGAACTCCTCCATCGCCGCGGCGTCGGCGAGCTCCTCTACCTCGAAGTCGCGCTCCAGCGCCGCCAACTCCCGCTCCGCCTGGGGCGACAGCGGCTCCTCCAGCACCCGGTGGCTGGGGTGGCAGCGCAGGCCCGGATCGTCCACGGGCACCAGCAGCATCATCACCCAGTCCGTGGGCCGCTCGCGGTGACCGCGGCCGACGTGATCCGCCTGCCAGGCCAGGGCCGACTCGTAGCGGTGGTGCCCGTCGGCGATGACCACCTGCTCGTCGCGCAGGGCCTGGGAGAGGGCCAGCTGCACCGCCGGGTCCTCCTCGCGCCACAGGCGATTGCGCACGCCGGTGCCGTCGACCACGTCCACCAGGGGCCAGCCCTGGCGGCTGCTCAGGAAGTCGCGCAGCGCTCCCGCCCGATCGGGGACAATGCCCATCACCAGGGAGAGCTGCGTCTCCGTGGCCCGGAGCTGGGCCAGGAGCTGCTCCTTGCTGCCGCCCCGCGTCTCCTCGTGGGGGAGCACGATCCCCTCCTCGAAGGGGGCGAGCCGGACGAGGCAGATCAGGCCCCGCCGCGCGACGCCGTCGTCCTGCTCCATGGCGTAGTAGGCCGGTCGGGGATCCCGGACCAGCACCCCGTCCTGCTTCCAGCGCTCCAGCAGGCGCGCGGCGTGGGTGAAGGTGGGCTCGTCGTCGCCGGCCAGGGGGCCGTGGTCGCCGCGCACCAGCCGCCGCACGCTGTTCTCGTCCACGTCGCCGACCTGCGTGCGATCGCCCGGCTCCCCGGCCGTGGCCGGGCTGATCAGGCGGTCCAGCCGGTCCAGGTGGTTGGCGCCGTAGCGCAGGGCGCGGAGGGGGCGAAGGAGGGGCATGCGGCTCGGGACCCTACTCTTTGGGCGCGCTGCTGGGAAGGCCCCGCGCGGGCCTCGTCGGCCCTCCGATGTGGGCGGCGGCGGCCCTGCCCGTTGACGATCGGCGCCGCAGAGGCTTCAATCCCCCGGATCCGGAGGTCCCCGTGCGCCTGCTGCTTGCCCTGCTGTTCCCCCTCCTCGCCGGTTGCCCGGTCGAGTCCACGGTGCCCACGGAGAACGTGGTCGACTACACCGTCAACTTCACCGGGGCGCGCGCCAGCACCTCCTGCGGCGCCGATCTGGAGGCGGAGGCGGCAGCGATGGAGCCCTACTCCCTCATCTACCGCTTCTACCGGCTGTCCGAGGACGTGGACGGCGACGGTGTCGCGGACGAGATCACGAACGACGTGGAGGTCTACTGGCGCGAGCAGGGCTCCAACGAGGCCGACTTCACCTGGTTCGGCCAGGGCATCCTGGAGGGGGACCTGGACACCGGCGCCTTCAGCTACGGCTCCCGCTCCTTCCGCGACGAGCGGGACGGCAGCACCGTCTACTACGACATCGAGGGCCGGGCCCCCGTCCGCTTCTCCGACGAGCTGCGCAACGGCAGCGAGGACTACGTCATCGTGGCCCCCACCAACGCCGCGAGCTTCAGCTTCGAAGTGGGCTGCGTCTACACCCTCGAGTTCGACGGGACGAAGCTCAACGCCGACTCCCCCGACGCGTGATGGGTCTCCGCGAAGGCGCCATCACCCGACCCGGCCGGGACGAGCGCACCGACGCCCTCTTGCCCGGCCTGCGAAGCCCCGCCGAGCGCTTGATCCGCCGACTGCCCCGGTCGATGCAGACCGCCGCCGCCCTGCGCGCGGTGCGGGCCATGCCCCTGCCCCACGACGTGGAGGCCGCCCTGGTGGACGAGGTCGCGCGTTGCTGGGACGGCGTGCCCCTACCACGTCCCCTGACCGAGCTGGTGGATCGCGCCCGCGCCCTGGAGCTGGTGCAGCGGGTCGAGGCCGCCGACGCCGCCCTCGCCGGGCCGGAGCTCGCGGGCCGCTACCTGCAGATCACCAGCTTGCTGCCCCTGGAGGCCGCCCTGAAGGAGGGCCGCGGCGTCGTGCTCATCACGCCGACCTACGGCGCCTGGAGCCAGATCGCCCCGGCCATCGCCCGCCGCGGCTACCGGGTCGGCCTGCTGGACCTTCGGCCCCCCGACCGCCGCCCCAGCCACCGCTTCCCCGCCGCGCCGGGCCTGGACCTGCGCGTGCTGCCCAGCGACGGCTACGCCCGGCCCCTGGTGCGCTTCGCCACGGAGGCCCCGAACGTCATCGTGGCGCTGGGTGACGCGGCCTGCGGACCGCGCCGAGCCCACTCCTCGCTCTTCGGCCGGCCGGTGGAGATCGCGTCGACCCCCTTCGAGCTGGCGCGGCGCAGCGGTCTGGCCCTGCTGCCGGTCTTCGCGGTGCGGCAGAACGACGGCCACCGGCTGGTGGTAGAGCCCGCCCTGCGCATCAGCGACACGGGGCGCGGCGACGGCGACCTGGACGTGACCGCCGGTCGCTGGCTCAAGCTCGTGGAGCGCTGGGCGCGCCGGCACCCCGACCACTACCTGGGCCACCTGCTGCTGCACCGCCTGCGCGGCGGCGGCGCCTTCTTCTCCGACGCGGCCTGAGAGCCTGAGAGCCTTCCCGCGGAACCCTCCCCGCTCTTCCCTGTCTGACGGCCCATGACCCGCACCTGGCTGCTTCGCATGCTCCGCGGCACGGCCGCGGCCTTCCTGATCGGCGCCGTCGTGGGCGGCTTCGAGGCCGGACTCGTCCTGCGCTCGTCCGTCACGGAGATGGTGAACGCCGTGGGGCGCCTGCAGCTCTGGGCCGTCAACGCCGGCCTCCTGGGGGCCCTGGCGGCGGTGGTGGGCCTGGCGCTCAGCGCGGCGGTGGGCGCCGTCGCGGGCCAGGATCCCGAGACGCAGTCCCTGGCGGTGGAGACCGATCGCGACCCCCGCTTTCCCTGGCTCCCGTGGGTCCTGGGCGGGGCCCTGGGCGCCGCGCTGCTCGTCGTCGCGCTGCCCGCGTCCCTGCGTATGCCCCCGGGACGCGCCGCCGCCTCGGTGATGCTGCTGGCCCTGGCCGTGATCGTCGGCGCGGTCGGCGCCATCGCCCTGCGCTTCTTCCTGCGGCGCGTCGATCGAACGGGCAAGGGAGCCGCCCTGGCCCTGCTCGGGCTGCCCGTGCTCCTGGTGCTGAGCTTGTCCTTCGCCGTCGGCGCGCCCATGCGCGGGGGCAAGGGCAAGGCCTCGCGGGCCCGGGAGGGCCTCCCCAACGTCCTGCTGATCAGCGTCGACGGCCTGCGCGCTGACCACGCCGGTCCGGGCGCCCGGATCCGCACCGGCAGCTTCAACTGGATGGCGCGGGAGGGCGTTCGCTTCCTGCAGGCCAGCACCCCCTCCACGTCCGAGGGGCCGCCTCTGGGCGCGCTGCTGACGGGCTACCACCCCCTGACCAGCCGCTTCGTCGCCGACGGGGGACGCCTGCCCGAGCGGGTGCCGGGCCTGGGCAAGCCCCTGAAGACCCTGCCGGAGATCTTCGCGGCCGAGGGGTACCGCACCGCCGCCTTCGTCTCGTCGGTGGGCTTGGACGGCCGCGCCACGGGGTTGTCGCGGGGCTTCGAGGTCTACGACGACGGCATCGGCTGGGCTCCTCCCGGAGCGGGCCGCCTGGCCGTGCCGACGGTGCTGCGCTGGGTGACCACGTCGTCCGCGCGCCCGCCGGGCCCCGAGGAGGTGCTGCGGCCGGGGGCGGAGACGCTCATCCGCTTCGAGCGCTGGCTGGCCTGGCACTACCGGGAGAACTTCTTCGCCTGGGTGCACCTGAGCGACCCGCGCATGCCCAACCTGCTCGCAGAAGGGCAGGAGGAGCACCTGCTGGATCCGATCCCCGGGGAGGCCGGTCGGGCCTACGGCGCCCGCGTCGCCCAGCTGGACGAGGTGCTTGGCGAGCTCTTCAAGGCGCTGGAGACCGACGGCCTGTTCGAACGCACCCTGGTCGCGGTGGTCGGCACCCGCGGCTTCCTGCCCGGCGGCAGCCGGCCCACGGTCGGCGAGGCCTGGAGCCAGGTGCCCATCTTCGTCTTCGGCCCCGGGCTGGAGGGCGGGGTGGCGCTGCCCCACCAGGTCCGGCTGGAGGACATGGCGCCCACCCTGCTGTCGGCGGCGGGCCTGCGCCGGGCGCGGCTGGGCCAGGGGGTCTCGCTGGTGAGCACGATGGCAGGCGAGTCGACGCTGAAGTCCCTCGAGGCCCTGATCGTCGGCCCCCCGCGCCCCCAGGACGGCAAGGCGGAGGTCGCCCTGCGCGCCGGCGACTGGAAGTTCCACCGCGACCCCCGCAACACCGACGCGCTCTACGACCTCCGCCGGGATCCGCAGGAGCTGCACGACGTGAAGGAGACGAACGCCGATCGAGCCCGGGCGACGTCGACCTCCCTGGACTCGGTCCTGGGCGGCCACGTCCCCACGATCCCGGCGCCGCCCCTCGACCCCGGCCGTCGGGCGGAGCTCCGGGGTCTGAACGCGGCGCGGTGAGCGCCGACGCGCTTGCAGCAAGCGGC
>CALCXL010000108.1 GCA_937907595.1 uncultured Pseudomonadota bacterium | reverse complement strand
CGTTGGACAGCTTGTCCTGGATGTAGCGGGGGGAGATGCCCTCCATGCCCTCGCGCTTCGTCTCCTTGCGCAGCTCCTTGACGTTCTCCTCGGTGAAGCCCGGCAGGTGGCGCCCGTTGTAGAGCTTGAGCTTCTGCACCAGGGTGAGGTTGCCCTTCATCGGGTCCTCCAGCCGGGTGAGAATGGCCCACATCGACGCCATCTCCACGGTGTGCGGGGCGATGAACTTCCCCGTGATCTTCTCGTTGTTGAAGTCCTTCTCGTAGATCTTCACCTCGTTGGAGAGGCGGGTGCAGTACGGGATGTCGATGCGGATCGTCCGGTCCCGCAGCGCCTCCATGAACTCGTTGTTCTGGAGCTTGCGGTACTCGGGCTCGTTGGTGTGCCCGATGATCACCTCGTCGATGTCGCACTGGGCGAACTTCTTCGGCTTGATCTTGTGCTCCTGGGACGCCGTCAGCAGGTCGTACAGGAAGGCCACGTCCAGCTTCAGCACCTCCACGAACTCGATGATCCCGCGGTTGGCCACGTGGAACTCGCCGTCGAAGTTGAAGGCGCGCGGATCCGAGTCGGTGCCGTACTGCGCGATCTTGCGGTAGTTCACGTCGCCGGTGAGCTCCGTGCTGTCCTGGTTCTTCTCGTCCTTGGGCTGGAAGGTGCCGATGCCCACCCGGTCCTTCTCGGACAGCACCACGCGCCGCACGCGGACGTCTTCGATCACCCGACCCCAGTCGCCGTCGTACTGCTCCATCTTGTGGTTGAAGTACCAGCGGGACACCGGGCTCAGCTCCCCGGCGATGCGCACCGCGAAGTCGTCGTTGCCCAGGTCCGCCGCCACCTTGCGCCGGAACTCCTCGGGGATGAGCAGGAGGGGCTCGGCGTGCACCGGGTCCGGCACCCAGCCGCCCTCTTCGTCGTCGACCTTCCACTCAAAGGTGTACAGCGCGCCTTCGGGGGACCGGCTGTAGGCCTCCAGGCCCTTCTTGAGCACCCGCACGATGGTCGACTTGGCGGAGCCGACCGGGCCGTGCAGCAGGATGACCCGCTTCTCGGGGCCGTAGCCCAGGGCGGCGGACTTGAGCACCCGCACCAGCTTCATCAGCTGGACGTCGATGCCGTAGATGCCGTCGCGGCCGCGGTCGATGGGGTCGTCGAAGAGCTTGAAGCGGGTGATGCGCTTGCGGAACTCGACGTATTCCTCGGTCCCGTGGGACAGGATCATGTCGTACATGCGCTGGTAGGCGTTGCGGGTCACCTGCGGGCGGCCCCGCACGATGTCGAGGTAGTCCGAGAAGGTCCCGGTCCAGGACAGGTCCCGGTACTGCTGCATGTCCTGGTTGGCCTGGATCATCGAGATGATCGTGTTGCCCGTGCTCATGCTCCACACCTCCGCGGGGCGTGCCCGCTGGGGCAGCCGCTCGACCGGGGGGGAATGAGGGGGGAGGGTGGTGCGTCGCCGAAAGCACCGTCCTGTTTGGACCCGGTCGTTCGGCTGCCAAGGATCGTCTCTGCTGCTGGCCGGCTGCCGGCCTGGGGGCTGCTGCTCCGCTTCAACCGACGGACGAGCCGGCTGCTTCCTTCAACCCCTTCTCTGCATTCAATGTGGGTCCTCCCCGTCGCAGGATCCAGGGTCCCCCCCTGCCCGGGCCCGCTGCACTGAAGGGAGGTCGGGGGACCTACGAGGGAGCGATGGAGGACACCGGGGACACCAAGACCGCCAGCACCCGCGCCACGGACGCCCAGCAGGTGGCCTCGGATCTGGCCGACGCCTTCGGGGCCGAAGCGGAGGGCGCCGTGATGTACTTCGCGGCCCCGTAGATCCCGGCCCAGGAGCTCAGCGCCGCCCTCAAGGCCGCCCTCCCGCGTGCCCGGGCTTTCGGCTGCAGCACCGCCGGCGAGGGTGGACGGACTGTCAGCGCGCGAGGAGCAGGTCCTGGGCTCCATCCACAGCCACCTGGGCGGCATCCCGCTGATCGGCGGCTCGGCCGGTGACGGCATGAAGTTCGAGGAGACCTTCGTGGCCCGGGACGGCGTGGCGCGCAGCGGCGGGGCCGTGCTGGCGATCGTGCGGACGTCGCGTCCCTTCATGCCCTTCAAGACCCAGCACTTCGAGCCCGGCGAGACCCGGCTGGTCATCACCGAGGCGGACCCCATCCAGCGGGTGGTGCGGGAGATCAACGGCGCGCCCGCGGCGGAGGAGTTCGCGCGGGTCCTGGGCCTGACGGTGGAGGAGCTGAGCCCCCTCATCTTCGCCACCCGCCCGATCATCCTGCGCAGCGGAGGGCAGTGCTACATCCGCTCCGTCCAGCAGGTGAACCCCGACGGCAGCCTCAGCTTCCTGAGCATGATCGAAGAGGGCCTGGTCCTGCGGTTGGCGCAACCCGGGGAGCCCGGCGCGGTCCTGGCGCAGCAGTTCGATGAGGTGCGCGAGCGCATCGGCCAGCCCAGCCTGGTGGTGGCCTTCGACTGCGTCTTGCGCTCCATCGAGTTCGAGCACCGGGAGCTCTTCGACCGCATCGGCGGCCTGCTCAAGTCCAACAACGCGGTGGGCTTCAGCACCTACGGCGAACAGTGGGGGGCGATGCACGTCAACCAGACCCTGGTGGGGGTCGCGATCGGCCGATGAATCGGGGTGGAATCCAGGCTTCCGCCGACGTCGAGGAGGGCGTCGAGGAGGAGAACCGGCGGCTACGCGAAGCGGTCGCACGGCTGGAGAAGGCCAACGCGGTCCTGATGCGGCGCGTGGAGCAGGAGCTGGACCGGCAGGCTGGCGGCGACTCCATCTTTCACACCGCCGTCGTGCTGGAGTCCAAGGTGCTCGCCCGCACGGAGGCGCTGGAGCAGGCGGTCAGCCAGCAGCGCCTGGCCAACCAGCAGCTGGCCCGCGCCAAGGAGGAGGCGGACGCCGCCAACCGCAGCAAGGGCGAGTTCCTGGCCATGATGAGCCACGAGATCCGCACCCCGCTCAACGGCGTGGTCGGCGCCGCGGACCTGCTGGAGCAGACGCCCCTGGCCTCCAACCAGCGGCGGCTGGTGGAGACAGTGCGGGACTCGGCCCAGGGCCTGCTTTCGGTCATCAACCACGTGCTGGACTTCAGCAAGATCGAAGCCAGCCACCTCCACTACGAGTCGATCCCCTTCGACGCCGCGCGCACCCTGGAGGACGCCGCGGTGTGGGCGGCCGACTCGGCCTGGCGCAAGGGCCTGGAGGTCGTCTGCGACCTGGACCCCTGCCTGCCGCCGCTCCTGGTGGGCGACCCCGGGCGGCTCCGGCAGATCGTGCTGAACCTGGTGGGCAACGCGGTCAAGTTCACCGAAGAGGGGGAAGTTCTGGTCACCGCCGACCACCGCGACGGCTACTTGACCGTGGTGGTCCAGGACACGGGCATCGGGATGAGCCCCGAGGAGCAGGTCCGCGCCTTCGAGCCCTTCGGGCAGGCCGACGGCTCCACCACCCGCCGCTTCGGCGGCACCGGCCTGGGCCTGCCCATCGCCCGACGCCTGACCGAGGGGATGTCGGGCACCCTCGAGCTGAGCAGCGAGCCGGGCAGGGGGAGCCGATTCAGCCTGATGATCCCCTGCGAGGCCCCCGAGGCCCCGCCGCCACCGCCGCTGCCCCGGGCGCGCGCCCTCCTGGTGGACCCCCACGATCGGCGGCGGGCCGGGATCGCCGCCCAACTGCAGGCCTGGGGCCTGGAGGTAGCCTCGGCCGCAGGGGCCGATCGCCTGGCCGTCGCGGAGGCGGACATCGTCCTGCTGCACGACGCCGCCGACGGCCTCGTGGATCAGGTCCGTGGGTGGCGGGATCGCGGGGCGCGCGCCCTGGTTCTGGGGCCGGCCGCCCACGCCGCACGGCATCGGCAGCACCCGGGGCTGGAGCCGGACGCCTTCCTGGCCCTCCCCCTGCGACGGCGGGAGCTCCGGCTGGAGCTCGCGCGGCTGCTCGGCGCGGCGGACAGCCACCCGCAGGTGCTCCCCGTCGACGTCCCCCACATGCCGGGCCTTCGGGTGCTGGTGGCGGAGGACCACGCCACGAACATGGCGGTGGTGACGGAGATGCTGGAGTCGCTCGGCTGCACGGCCCTCTGCGCGGTGGACGGGGGGGCGGCCCTGGAGCTGCTCCGATCCGAGCAGCCCGACGTCGTGCTCATGGACTGGCAGATGGCGCGACTGGACGGCCTGCAAGCGACCCAGCGGCACCGGGAGGCGGAGCAGCCGGGGCGGCGTCTGCCGATCATCATGGTCACCGCGGGCGACGGGGTGGACCAGCGCAGCCGGAGTCTGCAGGCCGGGGTCGACGACTTCCTGCCCAAGCCCTTCCAGCTGGCCGACCTCCGGCGCACCCTGGGGCGATGGGCCGCAGTCGCGCAGCCTCAGAAGGAGCTGGAGCGGGCGGACCTGCGGCCCCTGGAGCAGCTGTCCGCGTCCCGCGACGCCGCCGGCCGGCGGGACCTCTTCCAGCGCGTGTGGACGATCTTCCGCACCGACGCCCACAAGAGCCTGGAGGAGGCGATCATCGCCTCGGGCCGCCAGGACGCCGGTCGCTTGCAACGCAGCGCCCACGCGCTCAAGGGGATCGCCGGTTCGGCGGGGGCCACGCGCCTGATGGAGCTCGCCGCGCAGCTGGAGGAGTCGGCCCGCGAGGAGGACCGGGACGACGGCCTGCTGCGGCTCTTCGCCGTGAGGGCGGAGTTCCCCTGCACCCTGGCCGCCATGGAGCAGGCACTGCGCGGGGAGGCGCCCGCGTGAGCGCGCCCGAGGTCCTGGTGGTGGACGACGACCGCCTGACCCGGCTGCTGGCGCGGGAAGCGCTCGAGGGGGCGGGCCTGCGCGTGCGGGAAGCGGGCGACGGTCAGGAGGCCCTGGAGAACGCGCAGGAGACGGCCCCGGATCTGGTCCTGCTCGACCTGAACATGCCTCACGTCGACGGGTTCGAGGCCCTGTCCCGGCTCCGCAGCTCCGCGAGCCTGCTGCACGTGCCGGTGCTGGTGCTCACCGCCCGCGACGACCCCGACTCGGTCCAGCGAGCCTACGATCTGGGCGCCACCGACTTCCTGGCAAAGCCGATCCACTTCCAGCTCCTGCCACACCGCGTTCGCTACGTGCTCCGCGCGCAGGAGGCGATCACCGCGCTGCGGGAGAGCGGCAGACGCCTGGAGCGTTCGCAACGCATGGCCCGCGTGGCCGATTGGGAGCTGGACATCAGGACGGGGCGGCTCCGGTTCAGCCGGCTCTTCGGCGAGATCTTTGGTCAGGAGCTCGATCCCTCGCCGGGCCCCAACTCCCTGCTCGTCCGGGTGCACCCCGACGACCGCGCGCGGGTCGAGTTCGAGCTGGGGCTGCTGCGCACCGAGCAGAAGCCCTTCAGCGAAGACCACCGCCTGTTGGGGCGCGACGGCGAGGTCATCGAGGTCCACCACGAAGCGAAGCTGGTCGGTCGCAGCCAGATCAGCGGCACGGTCCAGGACATCAGCGCGCGCAAGGCCGCCGAGCGGCGGGTGGGGCAACTGGCCTTCACCGACGCCCTCACCGGCCTGCCCAACCGCGCCTTCCTGGCGGAGCACCTGTCCTACGCCCTGGCCCGGGCCGAGCGCAGCGGGCGACAGGTCGCGCTGCTGTGCCTGGATCTCGATCGGTTCAAGCGCATCAACGACACCCTGGGCCACCACGCCGGCGACGAGCTGCTCCAAGCCGCCGCGGCGCGCCTTCGGGCCTGCGTGCGCCGCTCCGACGCGGTCGTTCGGCCCACCAGCCTGGAGGGCGCGCGCAGCGGCGGCCCCTCCGTCTCCCGCTTCGGAGGCGAGGAGTTCCTGGTGGTGCTGCCGGACGTGGAAGACCCCCGCGAGCCGGCGCTGCTGGCCGAGCGGATCGTCGCCGCCCTGCTGGAGCCCTACGTGGTCAGCGGGCGGGAGGTGGTGTCCGCGCCGTCCCTGGGCATCGCCCTCAGCGAGCCCGGCATGGACTCCTCGGCGCTGCTCAGCCAGGCCGACGCCGCGATGTACGAGGCGAAGGGCCGCGGCGGCGGCGGCTTCTGCTTTCACAGCCAGGAGATGACCGAGCGGGTGCGCCAGCGCCTGCTCCTGGAGAACAGCCTGCGCCGGGGCCTGGCCGAGGATCAGGTCGGCTGCGTGTTCCAGCCCTGCGTCGACCTTGCCACCGGAGCCGTGCGCAGCGTGGAGGCGCTCGCCCGGTGGACACAGCCGGGACACGGCACCCGGATGCCGGCCGAGTTCATCCCCGTGGCCGAGGAGGCCGGGCTGATCGTGCCGTTGGGTGAGCGGGTGCTGGCCGAGGCCTGCCGGGCCGCAGCGCGCTGGGCCGAAGCCGGATTCGCCGACGTCGTGGTCTCTGTGAACGTGTCCGCCCGGCAGCTCCAGGCCGACGGCTTTCACGCCCAGGTGCTCGGCGCCCTGGCGAACGCGGGCCTGGCCCCCGACCGGCTGGAGCTGGAGCTGACCGAGAGCGTGTTGCTGCTGCCCGAGCCCGCGCTCGCCCTGCAGCGGCTGCGGGCCGAGGGCGTGCGCGTGGCGCTGGACGACTTCGGGACGGGCTTCAGCTCCCTGCGCTACCTCAAGGACCTGCCGGCCGACGCCGTGAAGATCGATCAGTCCTTCGTGGCAGGGCTCCCGGGCGACGGAGCCAGCGTGGCCATCGCCAGCGCCGTGATCCAGCTCATGAGCCAGCTGGGCCTGGACGTGGTGGCCGAGGGCGTCGAGACGGAAGCGCAGCACCGCTTCCTGCGGGACCAGGGCTGCGACAGCGTGCAGGGCTACCTGGTGGCGCGGCCGATGCCGGTGGAGCAGCTGCTGGTCTGGCTGAGCGAACGCCCGTCGCCTGCGTGAGCCTCAGCGGCGGCGGAGCCGGAGCCCCAGCAGCAGCGGCAGCAGCAACCATCCGCCGGCGCGACCGCCGACCGCGGAGCAGCTGACCACGCGGAGAGCGTCGCCGTCAGAGCAGTCGGCGTCGTCGGCCACCGCGGCCAGCTCCGCGCCGGTCTCCACGCCGGAGACGCCACGCACGTCGACCCACGCGCACTCGCCTTCGCCCGAGGGGCAGGGGCCGCAGCTCAGGTCCGCCTGGCTGGCGAGCAGGGCGCAGGTGTCGTCGCCCAGCAGCGGGCTGAGCGAGTCGGCGCGCAGCCAGCCGCGGTAGCCCACTTCGACCAGCGCGCTGCCGTCGGCCAGGAAGTCGCCGTCGATCCAGCCCTCCTCGAAGCGCAGCGCCTGGCCGTCCAGCCACAGGACGAACTCGCCCGGCTGGCTGGAGAAGTAGGGGTTGCTGTCCAGGTCCACGGCGGCGTCGGAGCCGCCCACCAGGCCGGTCGGCGTGCAGAGGTCCTGGTTGAAGCCGTCGGCGTCGAGGTCGTCCTCCTCGCCCAGGCCGTAGTTGAAGTCGATGTTGCCGGCCGACAGGTCGATCTGCCACAGCCAGGTGGGGCCCTGCACCGCAGCCAGGAGCTCGGCCAGACCGGGGTGCTCCGGCGAGCGGGCGTCGGCGAAGGAGACGGCGTAGGTCCGGCCCTGCAGGGAGTCGGGGTCCTCCACCGGCGTGCCGACGACCGATGTGCTGAAGGACCAGGAGAGGGAGCTGTTCCCGATGTCCACGCCCACGGTGTAGGTGTGCAGGGGGCGCAGGAAGCCGCTGCCGTCGCTCAGCTCGTAGGGCTGCACGGTCAGCTCGGTGAAGTCGGCGTTCCAGCGGTCGTAGGTGGCCAGGCTGGTGCCGTCCTCGTTGACGACGCGAAGCTGCACGCCGGCGGCGTAGCCGTTGAAGGTAACCACGATCGGGTCGCGGTAGTGGTGATCGTCCGACTCCGGCGGGGGCTCGATGTCCAGGATGTCCAGGGCGTAGGACGGGTCCGGCTCCGCGGTGTCGTCGTCGTCGCTGGAGGTCGGGTCCTCCTCGTCGTCGTCGCCGGGGGCCAGCGGGGGCATGGCCGAGTCGTCGTAGTCCGCGCCCGTCGACCGGTTCTGGCTGAGGGCGGCCAACGAGCCGTCCTCGCATCCGGAGAGGAGCAGGGCGAGGCCGAGGATCGGGAGGAGACTACGCATCGACCCCTTCCTCTCTCACGTCTCGTGCCGATCGATCCGGGATCATTTCTGCCCGATGCACCACAACCCGGCCGCGATCGCCGTCCACAGTCACGATCATCCCGTCCTTGAGGCGGCGCGTGGCGCCGTCGACGTTCACCACCGCGGGGAGCCCGTACTCACGTGCGACCACCGCGCCGTGGGACAGGACCGATCCCAGCTCCAGGATCAGCCCCTTGGCCGTGAGAAACAAGGGCGTCCAGCCCGGGTCGGTGGCTCGGGCCACCAGGATGTCCCCCGGCTGGAGCTTCCCGGCGTCGTCCAGGCTGCGCAGGATCCGCACCGTACCGCGCACCGTGCCCGGGGAGATCGGCTGCCCCACCAGCCACCGCGGCGTGCCCTCCTCCCCCGGCAAGGCCTCGCCCTCCTGCCCTTCGAGGAAGTCGGGGTGGCTCAGCTCCACGTTGCGATCGAACTCGTCCCGCCGATCGCGGATCCGGGCCGCAGCCGTCCCGGGCTCCAGCGCGCCCGACGCCAGACCGCGCAGCTCCTCCAACTCCAGGAAGACCAGGTCCTCGCCCGCGGCCAGGCGGCCGTCGCGCTCCAGCAGGGCGCCGGTCCGCTCGAAGATCCGCTTCGTGCGCAGCAGCAGCCGATCGAAGACGAAGCGCTGGTTCTCCCGCAGCGCCATGTAGCGGCGGGTGTGCTCGAGCAGCCAGGCGAAGACCCCGGGCCTCCACGGCGCCACCCGCCGCCGCAGGGTGCGACGCATGCGCTGGCGGACCAGCTCCTGGGCGTGCGCGCGCTCCTCCGCCCGCCGGGTCTCCACCGCCGCCGGCGTGTCCCCTCCGCGCAGGACGGCGGCCACCAGGCCCAGGACCATGTCCGGGCTGTCGGCCCAGCGGGTGGCGAAGATCTCGTAGGAGGCGGCGCTGCGGTGCCCGAACTCGGCCAGGAACGCGTCCAGGGCCTGTCGAAACGCCGGGCCGCCCTCCAGGCGCTCCAGCTCGTCCACGCCCAGGGCGCCCTGCTGCAGACGCTCGGCGACAGCGGGATGACGTCCTGCCTCACGCGCGAGCTTCCACAGCGCCTTGTTGGTGAGCAGCGTGCGGTTCTCCTCCGGATCGGCCACGAGCGCCGAGCGGATCGCCTCCCCCTCCAACCCCACCCAGCTGGCCAGGGCCTTGTCCAACGCCTCGTAGAACAGGTGCGCGAAGAGCAGGCTGAGCAGGTGGATGCTCATGTACTCCAGCATCAGCTGCTGGGCCCGATCGACCTCCACCAGGCCCTCGTCCACGCTGTCGAAGTCGAGGGACAGCGCCTGGATCCGGCCCTCGAACCCCGGTCGGAAGCGCTCCCACTCGGTGTGGTTGGTCAGCAGGTTGAAGCGGTAGCGCTGCCAGCGCTTCTCGCTCAGCACCTGGCCGAAGATCGACGCGACCAGCCCCAGGTTCGGCAGGCGGGGGGCGCCGCGGCGGAGCTCGTCCTGCTCGCCGGGGGGAAAGAACTCCAGCACGAACTGCGGCGGGCTCCCGCCGGGCATTCGGAACACCAGGTGCCGGAAGATGCTGACGTTGAAGTAGGGCCGGCCGCGGTAGAGCCGGGTGGGGGCCGAACCCTCGAGCCAGCCCTCGCTGGCGCGCTCCCACTCGATGAAGTGGTGCAGCACCGGCTGGATCACCGACCACCCCAGGGGCGTGGCCTGCTGCGTCCAGCGTTCGCCCGAGAAGCGCTGCGTCCACAGGACCGGTCGGGCGCGGAGCTCCTGGGCCGTGGGCAGCGGGCGGGCGTCCTCGGCCAGGGCGGTGACCGGTCGCGCTTGCAGCAGGTGCAGTCGGCCCTTGGGATCCAGCGTCCACTCCAGGTCCACAGGCCCGCCCAGGCGCTCCTCGACGTCCAGACCCAGCTGCGCGATGCGGCGAAGCTCGGCGTCGTCCAGGCAGGGCTTCTTCTGCTCCTTCGCGGGCAGGGGGCGAAACTCCAGGCGCCCGCTGCCCGGCGGCAAGGGCATGAGCCGCCACTGCTTGGTGGCCACGCCGCGCTCGGCGATGCGCAGGGTCCCCCCGTCCCGCCGCTCCAGCACGAAGAAGTCGGGCAGCACCCGCCCCGAGGCCAACGCCTCCCCCAATCCGGGGCCCGCCTCCAGGACCATCTCGGTGCGGCAGCCCGTGACCGGGTGGGCGGTGAAGAGCATGCCCGACGCCCGCGGGGGCACCAGCCGCTGCAGCAGGACGGCCATGGCGGGCAGGGCGGGCACAGGCACGCCGGACCGCAGGCGGTAGTCCATGGCGCGGTCGGAGTACCAGGAGGCCCAGACGGTGCGGATGGCGTCGCGGATCCGGCCCAGGCCGGCGACGTTGATCACGGTCTCGAACTGGCCCGCGTAGCTGCGCTCGGCGCCGTCCTCCCCGGGGGCCGAGGAGCGAACCACGAAGAGGGCGGGCTCCTCGGGGGCCGCGCCAGGACGCAGGGGGGCTTCGGCGAGCTCGCTCCAGGCGGGGCCGAGTTCAGCCTCCAGGGCGGCGGAGAGGGGCGCAACTTCGATGGCGGCGGCGGCGGCTTGGGCGGCGGCGCGGGCGCGATCGCCGTCCCCTGAGGCGGCGGCCCGAGCGACCGCTTCGCACAGGGGAGCCAGGCCGGCGTCGGCGATGTGGCGATCGAGGGCGTCGGTGGTGACGACGCAGGCGGGGGGCACCGGGAAGCCGGCGCGCAGGAGATCGGCCAGGGCCTGGGCCTTGCCGCCCAGCCGTCGGCCGTCGCGGCCCTCCCGCAGACCCAGGATCAGGCGATCAGAAGGCACCTTCGCCGCTGAAGTAGTAGTCGTAGTCGGCCTGATCGTCGAAGCGGTAGCTGGAGCTGCCGCCCCAGGTGTAGGTGGCGTCCTCGCGCAGCGCGCCTTCGCCCACGGTCACCAGCGGCCGGTCCGGGTCCTCCATGTTCCGCCACACGCGGAAGGCCTGCTCGTCCTGGAACTCGAAGCCCAGCTTGCGCACGAAGCCCGTGTCCGCCGGCAGGCCCGTGGACGCCAGGCAGTCGTCCAGACCCGACGTCGCCAGGTAGGTCAGGGTCCAGATGTGGTCGCAGTCCGGGCAGCGCGTCTGGTCGTCGACCGTGGTCTCGTCCCCGCGCACGTCCCAGCCGTCGTCCTCGATGCAGTCCTCGACCCCGCCGGGCCGCCGCTGCTGGTCCCAGTCGATGTTGATGAACTCGAACCCCTCGTAGGACGAGAAGTCGATGTCCGGCGCCGCGTCGTCGTCGTCGCCTTCTCCCGGGATCTCCACGTTGATCCCCCAGATGTCCAGGGTGCCAACGCAGCCGGTCAGCAGGAGGAGGGGCACAGCGAACAGGAGGCGCAGGGTCATGTTCAGCTCCAGGGAGCCCCGCGGGCAGGGCCGCCACAGATTGCCCAGCACGCCGCGGGGGCGCAAGCCTCAGAGCCAGCCGGCGACGCCTACGAGGGCGCCCGGACCTCGTCCAGGAACTCCTCGATCTCCTTCCGCACCACTCCGGCCAGCAGGTACATGCCGGCCAGGTTCGGGATGGCGAGGATGAAGATCATGGCGTCGCTCAGGTCGATGACGGCGTTCAACTCGACCATGCAGCCCAGCATCGTGAAGCCGCAGAATACGAACTGGAAGCCCTTCTGGGCGATGGGGTGCTCCCCGAAGAGGTACGTGAAGCCCTTGAGGCCGTAGTACGACCAGGAGATCGCGGTGGAGAAGGCGAAGAGCATCACGGCCACGGCCAGGATGGGCTCGGCGGCGCTGAACGCGGAGCCGAACGCCGCGCTCGTCAGGGCCACGCCGGCCAGGCCCTGCTCGGCCATGTCCGGCGAGTAGACGGTGGTGGTGATGACCAGGCCGGTGATGGTGCAGATGATCACGGTGTCGATCAGCGGCTCCAGCATGGCCACCAGGCCCTCGGTCGCGGGCTTGTCGGTCTTGACGGCGCTGTGCGCGATGGCCGCCGAGCCCAGGCCCGCCTCGTTGGAGAAGGCGGCGCGGCGGAAGCCCTGGATGAGCGCGCCGATGGCCCCGCCGGCCACCGCCTTGGGGGCGAAGGCCCCACCGATGATCATCCCGATGGCGCCGGGCAGCTTGTCCGCGTTCATGGCCAGGATGACCAGGCCCGTGGCGACGTAGAGCAGGGCCATGCCGGGGACCAGCTTCTCCGTGACCTTCGCGATGCCCTGGATGCCGCCGATGATGACCACGCCCACGCAGATCGCCAGGATCAGGCCGAAGAGCCAGGCCTTGTCGGCGAACCAGGAGGCGTCGCCGCCCGTGACCAGCACGAACTGCTCGTAGGCCTGGTTGCTCTGGAACATGTTGCCGCCGCCCACGCAGCCGAAGATGATCGCCACCGCGTAGAAGACGCCCAGGCTCCGGCCCAGCTTGGGCAGGTTCTTCTCCCGAAGGCCGTACTCCAGGAAGTACATGGGGCCGCCGGAGATGGTGCCGTCGTCGTTGTACTTGCGGTACTTCACCGCCAGCGTGCACTCCGCCAGCTTGCTGGACATGCCGAGCACGCCCGCCAGGACCATCCAGAAGATGGCGCCGGGCCCGCCCGCGGTCACGGCCACGGCCACCCCGCCGATGTTGCCGATGCCGACGGTGCCCGACAGCGCGGTGGTCAGCGCCTGGAAGTGGCTGACCTCGCCCTTGTCGTCGGGGTCGTCGTGCTTGCCCCGGACGATGTCGAAGGCGACCCGCAGGGCCCGCAGGGGCAGGAAGCGCAGGTAGACGGTGAAGTAGAGGCCGCCGATGACGAGCCAGACCACGATCAGGGGGATGCTGACGTCCCCGACGGTCACCGACGCGAAGATGAACGCCGACACCGCCTTGCTGATGGGCTCGACGGCGTTGTTCACCGCCTCGTCGAAGGATGCGTGGGCGGTGACGGGCAACAGGGCAGCCAGCGCGGTGACGACGACGGCGGACAGGGTCTTCATGGGGCCTCCAAGCTTCGCGGCGGCGAGGATACAGGCGGCGCGCCGGGGGTCCAAAGCGGGCCGGGCGGGGGCCCGCCTCCTCGCCCGTTCCCCGACCTGCGGGTGGGATCCGCCGGACGCCTGCTGTATGTTCGGGCCCGATCCCACCACGAGGCCCTTTCGATGAGCGACCAGACCCTGATCGACACGCCGCTGAAGGTCGGCGACGCCGAACCCATCCCCGCCGACATCGACGCCCGGCTCGTCATCGTCGCGGGGCCGGACACCGGCACCAACGTCATCCTCAAGGACGCCGTCACGCTCATCGGGCGCGACGACGACTGCCACGTGACCCTGGACGACCCGCGGGTCTCCGGGCAGCACGCGATGGTCTACTTCGCCAGCGGCGAGTTCCGCGTCCGCGACCTCAACAGCACCAACGGCAGCCTGCTCAACGGCAGCCCGCTGACGGAGTTCGCGTACCAGGACGGCGACGACCTGCGGGTCGGCAAGACCGTCGCGCGGCTCGTGGTCGACTTCGTCCCCAAGTAGGGCCTGCATGGCCCGCCTGGAGGACGCGCTCGACGCGGTGTGGCGGGCCGTCGCGGACCTGCCCGACGACGACGACGCCTTCGACTCCCTGGACCCTGAGGCCCGGCGACGTGCCCACGATCTGGGGCAGCGGACCCAGGACCGGATGATGCGCTGCCTCGCCCGGTTGGTGCAGGGCATGGCGGCCGACGGCGCCGATCTGTTGGACGAGCGCGGGCTGCCCCCGGGCTACCGCCCCGGCGCGTCCTCCCCCGACTCGGACCAGGTGACGTAGAGGCTGCCCGGCCCGTCGGCCGGCACGCCCACGCCCTCGCTCCGGCGGCCCAGCGCTGGGTGCCAGAGCTCCGCGGTCCAGTCGCCGGGCGGCACCTCCAGAGAGAAGCGGCCGTCGCCGTCGCTGACCGTCGTCGCCCCCCCTTCCACGACCCAGAGGAACGCCTGCATCCACGGCCGCGCGTCGGCTGCGATCCGGTAGCGGCCGGGGCGGTCGAGGGTGTACCGGAGGAGGGCCGCGCCCGGGGGCAGCGCCAGGTTCTGCTCGGGGCGCTCCTGCGTGCCGTCCAGCCGGTGCAGGTGGAAGGTCTGCAGACCGGGGCCGTCGTTGGCCACCACCAGGACCGTGCCCAGGGGCACAGCGGCCACCCGCGGGGAGAACGCGCAGCCGTCGGCGCTCAGCTCCAGCTCGCCGGGTGCGGCCGAGGGCAGGCCGGGCAGGTGGACGAGAACGTCGGCCAGGCCTCCGTCGACGCCGGTGATCAGGGGCGGGGCGGGATGGCAGGGTTCGGGCGCCGACGGGGCGGGGAGCGCGGCGCCCCGGTGCAGCACCCGCCCCGCCAGCGAGGGCTCGGGTGCGGCGTCCGTCGGCGGGGGAGGAGGCGGATCCGCGCGGCGGCTGCAGGCGGACAGGAGCAGCAGCGCGAGCAGCGGAAGGAAGAAGGAGCGGAGCATGGGGGATCATGGGCCCTCAGCGCGCTCGCAAGCAACGGGGGCGCATTGCCCGACGCGGACCGGGGCGCTAGCCTGCGGGCACGAGGGGGAGGCCGCAAACGGCCGCGGGCGCCAGGGGGCGCTCTCTCCGGGGAACGCACACAGCGC
>CALCXL010000107.1 GCA_937907595.1 uncultured Pseudomonadota bacterium | reverse complement strand
AGCCAGCCCGACGACGACAGCGACCTTCCCTGCTCGCCCAGCAGCGAGTTTTGCGACGGCAGCCTGGCGATGCTCTGCGACGACGAGGGCCTGACGGCGATCGTGGTGGAGGACTGCTTTCCCGACCGCGTCTGCTGGGCCGGCGCCTGCCGCGACCCCTGCGACGTGGCGGCGGACCGCCACAGCTACCTGGGCTGCGACTTCCTGGCCGTCTCCACCCTCAACAGCGGCCTGGGCGCCGGCTTCGCCACGGACTTCGCGGTGGTGGTGGGGGCCCCGATCGACGGCGGCGACGCGCACATCGAGGTCAGCCGGCAGGGCACCGTGGTGGCCTCTCGCACGGTGCCCGCGGGCACCAGCGACGCCATCACCCTGCCGATGGTGACCGAGCTGCAGCAGGCCGGCGGCAGCCTCTTCGCCAACGCGAGCAGCGCGACCGTGCCCGGCGGCGCCTACGAGGTGCACAGCGACGTGCCCGTCGTCGCCTACCAGTTCAACCCCCTGCACTTCTCCACCAGCGCGCTGGCCTGGAGCTACACCAACGACGCCAGCCTGCTGTTGCCCGAGCACGCGCTGACCGGCACCTACCGGGTGCAGACCTGGAGCACCTGGGAGTACTCGCCCTTCGTGCAATACCGGGGCTTCGTCGCCGTCGCCGCCACCGAGGACGGCACCAGCGTGACCATCACCTCCAGCGCCTGGACGGCCAGCGGCGACCCCGCGGCCCTGCCCCCCGGCGGATCGACCACCGTGCTCCTGGACCGCGGCGACGTCGTGCAGGTCCTGTCGGGCAGCAGCGCCGATGACGACCTCTCGGGCACGTCGATCAGCGCATCGGCCCCCGTCATGACCTTCATGGGCCACGACTGCACCTACGTCCCCCTGGAGCAGCCGGCCTGCGACCACCTGGAGGAGGTGGCCTTCCCCGTGGAGACCTGGGGCGCGCTCGTGCCGATCAGCGCGCTGCGCCACCCCGACGGCTCGGGCCTGTCCACGGCGCGCTACCGCATCCAGGGGCGGACGGGCGGGGTCGGCCTCACCTTCGAGCCCGCGGTGCACGCGCCGGCCACGCTGGCCGAGGGGGAGCTGCTCGACTTCGACAGCGACCAGGACTTCGTCGTCACCGCCACCGGCCAGATCCAGGTCACGCAGACGATGTTCGGACAGGACGCCCTGCAGGCCACCAGCGGCGGCGACCCGGCCATGGGCACCGGGATCCCCTGGACGCAGACCCGCGCCTCCTACGACTTCCTGGTGCCCACGACCTACACCGCCAACTGGCTGAACCTCGTCGCGCCCGCGGACACGGTCGTGCTGCTGGACGGTGCCCCCGTCGCGGGGTGGAGCCCCATCGGCGTCAGCGGCTACGACGCCGCCCGTGTGGCGGTGAACCCGGGCTCCCACCGCGTGCTCAGCGAGGACGGCGCCACCTTCGCCATCACCGCCTACGGCTACGCGCAGTACACCAGCTACCTCTATCCGGCCGGCCTGAACCTGCTGCGGTGAGATCTCCTGACCCGCCCCGTCCCTTGCGTCGACGGCCCCCGCGGACAAACCTGCACCCCATGGTCCAGAAGAAGCTCAAGGCCTTGGGCGTGCCCCGCTCCCGCTGCGACGGCTGCGGCTCGTCCTGCTCCAGCTTTCGCGTCGGCCCGCTGCTGGCGGAGGACAAGCTCGCCGTGCAGGCCGTGCTGCCGGCGGTGAAGGCGGCGTTCCCCGATCAGCTGGATCGCTCGCCCTTCGCCGAGGAGCCGTGGAAGGGTCAGACGCAGCTCTTCCTGGCCAAGAAGGACGGCTTCTGCGTCTTCCACCGGGCCGGCACCGGCTGCACGATCCACGCGACGGCGGGCCTGGAGGCCAAGCCGCTGGTCTGCCAGCTGTACCCCCTGCAGGTGATCGAAGCCGAGGACGGCCTGCGGCTGGGCAACCGCTCCACCTGTCTGGCCGACCACGGGGTCTGGGCCGACGGCCCGCCCACCGACGGCGCCTTCCTCGAGCGCATCCTGGCCAACCCGAACGTGGCCATGAAGCGGGAGAAGCCCCCGGCGGAGGACGTGGCGATGCACGTCGCCAACCTGAGCGACGTGGACACCAACACGGTGCTCTGCTTCCTGGCCGAGCGGCCCGACCGCTCCGACCCCCCGCAGATCGACGCCTGGCTGACCGAGCGCCTGACGGCCCTGCTGCTGGAGGTGCACGACGTGCTCGAGTCCTTCCCCGAGGATCACCTGGGCCCCCTGCACCCCCGGGCCACCATCGGCAAGCACTTCGAGGACTTCCGCCGCTGGGCGGCCACGGCCCCCACCGCCTTCCCCGAGGTGAGCGAGGCCGACCGCCCCTACTTCCGCGACGCGCTCCGGCGCTTCCTCTTCCTGCGGGAGACCTCGCTGTTCCCCACCGTGCCCTGGGCGCTGATCTGCGTGGTCACCGCCGCCCGCTGGGGCGCCGCCTGGGCCGCGGCGCAGAACAAGCCCTTCGGCCGCTGCTTCTCGGTGCTGCTGGTGGCGATGGAGAGCCCGCGGCTGCAGCGCGCGATCCTGGAGGACGGCCCGCCCTTCGCCTGATCGGCCGCGGTGGGCCTGCGCTACTCGGCGGCGTCGTCGAAGAAGAAGGAGTCGGTGGCGTCGAAGGCCAGGGTGGCCGACATCACCCGGCAGACCCCCTGCTCGTCCTGCATGTCGGACATGCTCGAGAAGAGGCTGGGCAGCGAGTCCTGCAGCGAGGGGTCGATGGCCGCCATGGACAGCGTGGCCAGCAGGCCATCCCACTGGAAGGCCCCGGCCAGCACGCCGTGGTGCGCGCCGTCGGGGTCGATGTTCAGGCGCAAGGCGGCGTTCTCGATGGTCAGATCGATGGCGGCGTCGAAGATCTGGATCGGCAGGCGCATGTTGAAGCCCCGGGCCTCCAGCACGCCGTCCACCACCGCCACGTCCTGCACGATGCTCGGGTCCAGGGACAGGTCCCGCTCCAGGGTCTGGCCCGGCTCGATCCGCCCGTCGTTTCCGATGTAGGGCGATCCCAGGGCCTGCCACAGCCAGACATCGACCGAGTCGTCGTTGAGGGGATCGTCCAGCCCCACCAATTCCATGGCCACCAGCAGCTCCCCGCTGTTGATGGTCTGCTGGATCAGGGGCTCCACCGCCACGGCCTCGGTCAGCTCGAGCAGGCCCATCAGGCCCGACGTGGCGTTGTCGATGCCCGCGTCGCCCTCGGGGGATACGAAGTCGGCCTTGCCGCAGCCCTCGGGGTCGTCCGAGGAGCTGGTGCGCCCGTCCAGATCGAAACCCACGGACACGCCGTCGGCGGCGCGGGCGAAGCTCAACGTGGTGAGCACGACGTCGTGGGTCGGCAGCTCCCCCTCGACCTCAGCCGTGCAGGACAGGAGCAGGGGGATCGACAGGAGGAGGGCTCGCCGCATGACCGCAAAGCTATCACGCAGCCCCGGATCGGGGATCGCGGATCGGTCCTGCTCTACTGCAGCCAGGGCGAGTTGTTCGACCAGTCGCCGTCGGCGTACCAGCTCAGCATCAACGAGCCGCCTTTGATGTCGTCGATGAAGGCCTGCGCCTGCCGGTCGTCCACCGCGGGGCAGCCCCAGGATCGCCCCAGGTAGCCCTGGCTCTGGGCGAACTCCGGCCGCGAGTAGGTGGCCCCGTGCACCACGATGTAGCGCGAGCGCACCGCGTCGTTGTAGCCCGGATCCAGCCCGTCCAACCGCAGGGAGTAGCCGTTGCTCCCGTTGTAGGTCTCCGCGGTGCGCGCCAGGCCCAGGCTGGACTGGTGGCTGCCATCGGTGTTGCTGAACGCGTCACTGAGCTGCGGCTGCCCGTTGGCCGAGCTGGCCTCCCCGTGGGACACGTGCAGGTTCCAGATCAGCGAGCCGTCGGTCAGATCCAGGGTCCACAGGCGCGGCGCCGTGGAGGGCAGCGAGAAGTCGATGATCGTGTAGAGCAGCGAGTCCGTCTCCCCGTCCTCCCAGGCCGCCCCGAACACGTCGATGGCGTCGCTCATCACCACCGGGTCCAGGCCCTGGCTGATGTACCCGGTGGCCGTGGCCAGGCCCAGGGTCAGGTCGTAGTCCCCGTCGTAGACCGTGCCCGCGCTGCTCACCCACGAGTCCACCGCCAGGTACACGGTGCCTGCCTGCACCAGCGCGCCCGCGCTCGTGTCGTCCCGGTCCAGGCAGGTCGACGGGTCCAGCGCGGACAGGATGTGCACGTCCACGTCCACGCCCGTCGCGTCGGACACCGTCGCCGTCAGGAAGCCGTCCTGGGGGATGGTCAGCGCGTAGACCACCTCCGGCCCCGACTCGTCGGTCCCGGGCGCGCAGGAGTAGCTGTCCCAAGCCGAGAGGCTGCCGGTCGTCGTGTTCGACTCCGTGTGCGGGAAGGCGTCGACGCAGACGTCCGCGGGGCAGCCCGTGGTGACGTCGGGCACCGTGATCGTCTTGTTGATCGTGCCGGTGACGGAGTCCGACGCGTCGAAGGCCCTCGCCTCCAGCTCACGCGCGCCCGTGAAGTTGAAGGTGTAGGTCAGCGCGTAGTCCGCGGGATCCCCCCACCCCTGATCGGTGACGTCGTCGGGCAGCCGCCAGCCGTCGATCCAGTACTCCACCCGCGCCACCCCCGCGCCGGCCGTGGCCGTGAACCGCATCGTGGTGCCGCTGATGTGGGTCTCCGTCGTCGCGTAGAGCGTGGTGTCCACGGGCTCGGGCGTGGCGTCGTCGTCGTCGTCTCCCACGGTGTCGTCGTCGTCGCCCACCGCGTCGTCGTCGTCCCCGGGGCTGGGGGTGCCCACCTCGAAGTGCACGGTCCGCGTGGCCAGGTGCGCGCCGGAGAGCCGGTAGGCGCGGGCGGTGAGTGAGCGAGCGCCCTCCCCCGAGAAGGTGTGCTGGTGCTCGGCCGGGCTGGCGTACAGGTAGGGCACCAGCAGGGCCGGGCCCGACCACAGCTCGATGTGGCTGTCCGGGTGCTGGACGCGCACGTCGACGGGGTTGGGCACGACGTCCCCGCTGGTGGGCTGCAGGAAGGTGAGCGGCCCCGACGTGCTGGCCGGCGGCGGCGGGGACGGAGCGCCCGCGTAGCCCGCCACCAGGGCGATGTAGGCGTCCCAGTCGAAGTAGGGCCCGGGATCGCTGCGCCCCGAGCAGGAGGCCGGCTGGATCTCCCCGTGGCCCACGATGTGGTCGCGGTCGATGGGGATGTCGTACTGCGTCACCAGCCAGGCCGTCAGCCGGGCCGAGCTGTCGAACATGGCGTCCGTCCAGGTAGCCGGGTTGGAGGAGGCCCCCTCGTGCTCGATGCCGATGGTGTCGCCGTTGTTGTTGCAGGCGTGCCAGGCCTTGTCGTCGTCGCCCACCATCTGGGTGACCTCGCCGTCGCTCTTGCGCAGGACGTAGTGGGCCGACACGTTGGCGCTGCCGGTGCGGAACCAGGAGATGGCGCCGTTGTAGGAGCCCTCGGTGGTGTGGATGACCACCCGGTTGATCGACGACGTGCCCCCGCTGCGGGCGCTCTGGTTGCTGGAGTGGGCCGGGTACCAGCGCGCGCGATCGGGGTAGCCCACGCTGGAGCGCTCCTGCTCGTCGCCGAAGGGCGCGTGCACGTAGTCGACGTCCTCCAGGCCGGGGATGCGCTGCCCCTCCAGGACGATGGCGTCGCCCGCGGGCGTCTCCGTGTCCAGGCCCACCTGGATGGTGCGGAAGACGTCGGCCGCGAACTGGTGGTCCATCCACTCCTCGCCCAGCTCCGGCCAGGCCACGATCACCGGCCACCAGCGGGCGTCGACGTTGTCCGTGGGCGCGTCCGGCGACAGGGAGTCCCGCAGGGCGCCCAGGACGGCGGCGCCGGCCCGCACGTTGACGTCGGTGTCGGACTCGATCGCCTCCACCGACGCGCCGGTGACCTCCGCGGCGTACTGGACCCGCTCGGGGGTCAGGCCCATCCAGCCGAAGGCGGGCCGGTGCTCGTCGTGGTCCGCGTCCGGCGCCACGAAGGAGGACTCGTGCCAGCCCAGCACCATGACCAGCTCCGCCGGCACGTCGTACTGCTCGGCGGCGATCACGAAGACGTCGGGCAGCTCCCCGTCCAGCACGGGCAGGTCCGGGGTCTCCTCGGTCGGGATCTCCTGCCCGCAGGCTGCGAGCAAGCAGGAGCACAGGGCCAGGGCGACGAAGCGATGCATGAAACCTCCCACGGCGAACCGCGGCGGCAGTCTACGGCGGAAGTTGTTGCGGAGATGTTGAGGGTCTGAGGAGGACCGACCTACCCGGGACGATGTTCGTCCCGGGTGCCCAGCAGGCTCCGGGCCGTCGTCGCCCCTACGAGCCTGGACGGGTATGGGGTATGACGTCGACTGGAGGGCCGCACATGCTCCGCCTCAGCTCCCTGATCCCCCTGTTGATCGCGGCGATCCTGCCTGGCCTGGCCTGGGCCCAGGACGCCGACGGCGACTCCTTCACCCCCTCCAACGCCGACTGCGACGACGGGAACGCCGCCGCCTACCCCGGCGCCCTGGAGCTCTGCGACGGCGCGGACAACGACTGCGACGGCGTCTCGGACGAGCCCGGCGCCTCCCCGATCACCTGCGACGCCAACCCGGTCCTGGTGGCGCAGGAGGACCCCACCCTGGACGGCAACCTGGTGGTGCACGTGGAGAGGTTCGTGCCCTTCGTGGACCTCACGGGCATCAACCTGACGATCACCCACCAGCCCGCCACCACCGTGCCCGGCGGCCCCACCAACAACGTGCAGTCGATCTTCGTGCGCAACTGGATGGGCACGTCCTCCCCCGTCACCGTCGCCAACGCGCTCTTCACCTTTCCCCAGGGCGTCACCGTGCTCGGCTGGGTCATCGACTACCAGGTCGGCGGCCCCGTCAACCGCGGCTTGGACAGCACCTTCTCCACCGTGGAGGGAGGCCTGGCGATCCCGGAGACGGCCAACGTGCAGTTCGAGGCCAGCAGCCAGGACTACGCCTGGGTCAGCGGCCGCTCGGCCCTCTTCCACTCCCTCATCGCCACCGCCGCGGACGAGGCGCGGCTGCTCATCTCCTACGACCCCGCGGTCGTGGGCGAGCTCAGCTTCGAGGTGGGCATGCAGAGCGGCGGCATCCAGGACCTGACGGTCTGCTCCACGGACATGCCGGACCCCGGCCCCTTCACCGTCCCCCTCACCTGGATCGACGACTCCGTGGCCGACCTGGACGCCGACGGGGTCACGGCCTGCGACGGCGACTGTGACGACGACGACCCCACCGTGGGCCCGGCCCTGGCCGAGTCCTGCGACGGCCTGGACACCGACTGCGACGGCCTGATCCCCACGGACGAGATCGACGACGACGGCGACGGCCTGGCCGACTGCGAAGGCGACTGCGACGACACCAACCCCGCGGTGCGGCCCGGCGCCCCCGAGGGCTGCGACGGCCTGGACAGCGACTGCGACGGCGCCCTGGGCCCCGCCGAGCTGGACGACGACGCGGACGGCTTCACCGAGTGCGAAGGCGACTGCGACGACGCCGACCCGGCCCGCGCCCCCGACGCGGCGGAGGTCTGCAACGGCGTGGACGACGACTGCGACGGCCTCCTGGACCAGGCGGACCCGGCCACGGACGCCGACTCCGACGGCCACAGCGCCTGCTCCACGGACTGCGACGACGCCGACCCCACGGCCTACCCCGGCGCGCCGGAGCTCTGCGACGGCGTGGACAACGACTGCGACGGCTTCGACGACACCACGGACGCCGACCTGAACGCGGACGGCGACGTGGCCACGGTCTGCGACGGCGACTGCAACGACCTCAACGCGGCGATCTTCCCGGGCAACGCGGAGATCTGCGACGGCTTCGACAACGACTGCGACGGCACGGCGGACAACGGCTTCGATGCCGACGCCGACGGCTTCACGTCCTGCGCCGGGGACTGCGACGACGCCAACCCGGACACCTGGCCCGGCGCCCCGGAGCTCTGCGACGGCTGGGACAACAACTGCAACGCGGTGGTGCCCGCGAACGAGGCGGACGCCGACGGCGACGGTGCCCGCGTCTGCGACGGCGACTGCGACGACCTGGACGCCAGCCAGTGGCCCGGCTCCCTGGAGCTCTGCGACGGCGACGACACCGACTGCGACGGCCTGATCCCGGCCGACGAGCTGGACGGCGACGCCGACGGCCAGGCCCCCTGCGAGGGCGACTGCGACGACACCGACCCCTCGGACTGGGACGGCGCCCCCGAGCTCTGCGACGGCCTGGACAACGACTGCGACGGCGCCGTGCCGGCCGCTGAAGTGGACGCCGACGTCGACGGCTACGCCCCCTGCGAGGGCGACTGCGACGACGCCGAGCCCGCGGCCTCCCCCGCGGAGGTGGAGCTCTGCGACGGCTTCGACAACGACTGCGACGGCGCCGTGGACGAGGAGAGCGACGACGACGCCGACGGCTTCACCCCCTGCGCCGGCGACTGCGACGACAGCGACCCGACGGTGCGACCCGGCGCCCCCGAGCTCTGCGACGCCCTGGACAACAACTGCGACGGGGTCCTGCCCCCCGGTGAGGTCGACGGCGACGGCGACGGGGTGCTCGTCTGCGGCGGCGACTGCAACGACGCCGCCCCGGCGGTCTACCCCGGCGCCCCGGAGGTCTGCGACGGCCTGGACGACGACTGCAACTCGGTCGTGCCCGCCGACGAGGGCGACGCGGACGGGGACGGAGCCCGGGTCTGCGATGGCGACTGCGACGACCTGGACGCCGACGTCGGCCCCGCCGCACCCGAGGCCTGCGACGGCCTGGACAACGACTGCGACGGCGCCGTGCCCGCCGACGAGCTCGACGGCGACGCGGACGGCCTCTCCCCCTGCGAGGGCGACTGCGACGACAGCGACCCGGACCGCTTCGCCGGCGCCCTGGAGGTCTGCGACGTGGTGGACAACGACTGCGACGGCGTGGTGCCCGCCGACGAGTTCGACGGCGACGTGGACGGCGCCTCCCCCTGCGAAGGCGACTGCGACGACGCCGACCCCACGGCCTTCCCGGGCAACCCCGAGCAGTGCGACGGCGTGGACAACGACTGCGACGGCGCGGTGCCCGCGGACGAGGCGGACGCGGACGCGGACGGCTTCGCCCCCTGCGACGGCGACTGCGACGACGGAGAGCCTGCCTCCAACCCGGCCCAGGGTGAAGCCTGCGATGGCCTGGACAACGACTGCGACGGCGTAGTGGACGAAGACAGCGACGACGACGCGGACGGCTTCACCCCCTGCGCCGGCGACTGCGACGACGCCAACCCCACGGTGTACGACGGCGCCCCTGAGCTCTGCGACGGCCTGGACAACGACTGCGACGGCGGCCTGAGCGACGCCGAGGTGGACGACGACGCCGACGGCTTCTCGCCCTGCGACGGCGACTGCGACGACGGCAGCGCGGACCTCTACCCGGGCGCGCCGGAGCTCTGCGACGGCCTGGACACCGACTGCGACCCGGCCACCAACGAGACCTTCGATCTGGACGCCGACGGCTTCACGCCCTGCGCGGGCGACTGCGACGACGGGGACGAGACCGTGCACCCCGACGCCGACGAGGTCTGCGACGACGCCCTGGACAACGACTGCGACGGCGACGTCGACGACCAGGACACCGACGCCCCGGAGGTCTGCGACGACGGCGTGGACAACGACTGCGACGGCCTGGTGGACGCCGACGACGACACCGAGCCGGAGCTCTGCGACGACGGCGAGGACAACGACTGCGACGGCCTGGTGG
>CALCXL010000106.1 GCA_937907595.1 uncultured Pseudomonadota bacterium | reverse complement strand
TTCTCCGACGGCGCCGCCGCCACCAGGTCCAGCAGCCCCCGCGACAGCCCCGCCGACCACGGGCCCACGCAGCCGTGCCGCCGCGCCGCGGAGACCGCCGCTCCCGGAGACGCGCGCTGCACCGTCACCGCGCCCACCGTCGCCGCGAACGCGCTTCCCGCCGGCAGGCTCACGCCCGAGCAGGCCCCGATCTTCCAGCCGAAGCCGGGCACGCGCAGCGGGTCGTCGGCCAGGACCCCGGTCAGCCGCGGCTCCGCCACCCGCCGCCCCTCCACGCTCTCGGTCAGCAGCCAGGGCCACAGGTCCACGGCCAGCTGCTGCTCGGCCAGGAAGCGCCCCGATCGCAAGGCGTCCTGCTTCGCATCGGCCGCGTCCACGCCGTAGCCCACCACCCGGAGCCGGTTGGGGCCGCCCTCGGCCCAGGCCTCGCAGCGCACCAGGGAGGCGGCGGGGGGCTTGGCGGCGGTGATGGAGGGGGCGATCAGCGACAGCAGGAGCAGGGGGAGCAAGCGTCTCATGCCCTCAGGGTAGCCGGCATCGGGACCCCGGGCGCTCGGTTGGCGGACCCCGCCCGGGGAGCGGCTGCCGTGCACCGGATCCGCGCCCGCTGCACCGGCGAGGACGTGCCCTCCCGCCTCGCGACGGGGTTGGAGGCCCCCCGGGTCGTCGAAGGGGCGCGCGCATCCTGCCGCAGTCCGGCATCTGCCCCCCGGCCGTTCTGCGCCCGCTCCCCACGCGGCTCCGACCGGCTACATTGGCCCCATGGCTCGCTTCCTCCCCCTGCTCCTCGCCCTCCTGGTGGCCCTGCCCAGCGCCGCCACGGCCTCCGAACCGACCGACTACGCCGGCAAGTGGACCTTCGACGAGGCCTCCACCGGCCGCGCCGACGCGGAGAAGGCGATCGAGGTCGCCGCCGAGGCCTTTCCCAAGCTGTTCCGCGGCCTGGTGCGCCGGAAGCTGGAGCCGGCGGCGCGCATCGTCGACTTCTTCGACTTCGCCCCCGGCCCCGACTCCATCACCGTGAACACCAGCGCCAGCCGGGGCTGGACCACGGACCTGAGCGGCACGCCGGTGCCGAAGCTCACGGACAAGGGCGAGGCCGTGATGATCAAGCGCTGGATGGAGGGGGGCCGCCTGCACTCCCACGGCGGCAACGACAACGGCGGCACCACCTACGTCTTCACGCTGGAGTCCCCCGAGCGCCTGCGCGTGGACGTCAAGGTCGAAGCGGAGCGGCTGCCCGAGCCCCTCGCCTTCTCGCTCCGCTACCTGCGCGCCCCGTGAGCGTGGGGCCGAGCCGGGCATCCTTCCTGACCCCCGGGGACCGCGTTAGCATGCCGTCCATGCGCCCCCTCCAACCGCGTCGCCCGCGGCTGCCCCTCCTGCTGGCCAGCCTGCTCCTGCCCACCGTCGCCTCCGCCAGCGCGCCCGCGGACGATCTGGTCGTCGCGATGGACATCCCCGCGGCCCAGATCGTCAGCGGCAGCGTCAACACCAACCACCCCGCCACCGGCGCCCCCACCGCGGCGACGATGTACGACGTGGTGAGCGCATTGGGCGTGATCGACCCCTACAACGCGCCGGAGATGGCGCTGCTGTTCACGGGGAACGTCGACTCCATCGCCGACCTCACGGACTTCGACCACCCGCCCGAAGGCGAGGAGGGCGACCAGGCGGCGCTGTCCGTCACGCTGCAGGTCCCGACCTGGGCCAACTCCTTCTCCTTCGACTTCTTCTTCCTGTCGCGGGAGTACCCGGAGTGGGTGGGCAACGTCTACGCCGACTCCTTCGAGGTCCAGGTCTCCAACCCGGCCTTCACGGGCCAGGCCGTCTTCGACTCCTTCGGCAACACGCTGACGGTGAACAACGCGCTGTTCGGCGTCACCGACCCGGCCTCCCTGGTGGGCACCGGCTTCGACGCCGACGGCGGCACCGGCTGGGCCCGCACCTACATCTCCGTCACCGGCGGCTCCCAGTTGGGGCTGGTCTTCACCGTGGCCGACGACGCGGACGGCGTCTTCGACAGCGCCGTGCTCCTGGACAACTGCCTGTTCAGCTCGGTGCCCGCCCCGAACGGCCCCGCCTGGACGGACCTGCTGGACTCCGCCCCCGGCGACGACGACGACTCGGCGGGCGACGACGACGACGCAGCCGACGACGACGACACCGGCCCCGACGACGACGACGCAAGCACCGACGACGA
>CALCXL010000105.1 GCA_937907595.1 uncultured Pseudomonadota bacterium | reverse complement strand
TTCACCTACACGCTGGGCGCCGCGCTCTCGTGCGACGTGGACGCGCTGCGGCGCGAGGTCCTGGCCGGGCTGGCCGCCCACGAGGGCGAGCGGATCCGCGAGGCGGCGAAGGAGCTGCAGGCGGAGGCGGCGCTGGAGGTGGACTACTTCGGCGCGGCCGACCACCTGATGCACCCCTCAACGGACCTCTACTCGGACCCCAAGAAGGGCTACCTGGACCGCCCGGACCTGATGCTCGAGCAGATCGACCCGCGGGACTTCGACTACCCGATCGTCGTGAACACGCGGGTGCAGAACTGGATGGTCTACTTCCTGACCCGCGGCCGCCGCTGGTTCGTGAAGTGGATCGCGCGCAAGGACCGCTACGAGCCCCTGATCGTGCCGGAGCTGGAGGCGGCGGGCCTGCCGAAGAACCTGGTCTACCAGGCGATGATCGAGTCGGGCTTCAACCCCTACGCCACGTCGCACGCCAGCGCGGTGGGGGTGTGGCAGTTCATCCAGTCGACGGGCAAGGGCTACGGCCTGCAGCGGGACTGGTGGGTGGACGAGCGCCGGGACCCGGTGATGGCCACGCGGGCGGCGATCGCGTTCATGACCGACCTGCACAAGCGGTTCGGCGACTGGCGACTGGCCTCGGCGGCCTACAACGCCGGCGGCGGCAAGATCAGCCGCGCCATCAAGATGTACGGCACCGAGGACTTCTGGGAGATGTCCTCGGACAGCTACAGCTACCTCAAGCCGGAGACGAAGAACTACGTCCCCAAGATCATCGCCGCGGCCATCCTGGGCACCTACGCCGACCGCTACGGGCTGACGGCGGAGATCCAGGACGAGCACCGCCTGGGCGCCTGGGACTACGACGTGGTCTCGGTGCCCGAGGCGACGGATCTGCAGGTGGTCTCCAAGATCACCGGCGTCTCCATGGACGACCTGGAGGCCATGAACCCCGCCCTGCGCCGCGGCTACACGCCGCCGGGGGTGCAGAACTACCCGCTGAACGTGCCCCGGGGCGACGGCCCCCGCTTCGAGCGGGAGTTCGCAAAGATCCCCGACTCGGAGCGCACCACCTTCGTGCGGTACACCATCCGCAAGGGGGACACGCTGGGCGGCATCGCCGGCAAGTACGACGTGCCGGTGGCCATGGTCCAGCGCATGAACAGCATCAGCGACCCGCGGCGGATCAAGGTCGGCAAGACGCTGCTCATCCCCGTGCGGTCCAACGAGCTGGGCGATCGCACCGTGACCCACATCGTCAGCCGGGGCGAGAGCCTGTCGGTGATCGCGAACAAGTACGGCACCACCACCGCCGATCTCCGGGACGGCAACAAGCTGAAGTCGGACACGCTGGAGGTGGGCCAGAAGCTGCAGGTGCAGTCGAAGGGCAGCGGCAAGGCGACCGCGAGCGCGTCCACGAAGGGCTCCTCCAGCTCCAGCGCGGCGAGCAAGGTCCAGGCCGCCGAGTCGAGCGCGCCGATCAAGAGCGCGGCCCGGAGCACCTGGCACACGGTCACCAGCGGGGACTCGCTGTACAAGATCGCGTCGGCCAACGGCCTGAGCGTCGACGACCTGCGGCAGCTCAACAAGCTGAGCAGCAAGAGCGTGATCCACCCCGGCGACACCCTGCGCCTGCGCGAGGACCCGCCGGCCCCCACGACGTCGACCTACCCGGTCAGCAAGGGCGACACGCTCAGCGGCATCGCCAACCGGCACGGGATGAGCACCGCCGAGCTGAAGAAGCTCAACGGGCTGAGCTCGGACAGCATCAACATCGGGCAGAAGCTGAAGGTGCGCGGCGGGGGCACGTCGGTGACGCACACGGTGGCGTCGGGGGACACCCTGTACAAGATCGCGCGGCGCTACTCGGTGAGCGTGGAGTCGATCCTGCTCACCAACGCCATGACGGACAGCACGATCCGCCCCGGCCAGACGCTGCAGATCCCCGCGGACGGCAAGTCGGCGGTGGACGAGAAGACCATCGCCTACCAGGTGCGGTCCGGGGACACGCTGTCGGGGATCTCGGCGAAGTACGGCGTCACCGTGGACCAGCTGAAGACCTGGAACCAGCTCCACAACGACAGCATCCGGCCCGGGCAGAAGCTCCAGGTGCGCTTGCGTTAGACTCCCCGCCTGGAGGCACCCGCCATGCGATCCCTGATCATCCTGCTCGGCCTGTTGCTCAGCGCGGCGGCCTGCACGCCCGGAC
>CALCXL010000104.1 GCA_937907595.1 uncultured Pseudomonadota bacterium | reverse complement strand
CTCCATCAGCCGCCCCTGGCTGCACTCGGCCGAGCAGAGCTGCAGCGCCTCCACCAGCGAGGCGTTGGCCGGCTTGACCAGGTCGCCGTACTTCTTGATGTAGTCCTCGTTGAACCAGGACCGCCGATCGACCAGGCCCCAGAGCGTGGTGCCCGGCAGGTAGGTCATGTCGTGCTCGATGGCGTAGTCCAGCCGCGCGTCGGCGTCGGCCACGCGCAGGTCCGGGTCCTCGCGCTCCACCTGGTGGCAGTGGGTGCAGAGGAAGGCGGGCGACGCCACCTTGCTGCGGCGGCCGTCGGGGCCGGTGGTGCGGCCCGTCAGCACGATGTCCCGGCCCTGGGCGATCTGCGGCTCGGTGGCGTCGATCCAGTGCGCGGGGCGGGGCTGGCCGCAGGCGTCGCGCAGGCGATGGATCGGGGTGGTCGGATCCAAGGGGGGAGGCGTCGGCGACGCGAGGGGGGCGACCGGCCCCTCATCGACGGAGACCGGGGGCTCCGGAGGGGCCTCGGGGGTCGGCTGGGCCGCCGCCAGGGACGGGAGGATCCACAGGGCCAACAGCAGCCCCGGTCGCAGCGATGCCATCGACTACCTCCTGCCCCCCTCGGGCATCCACAGGGTACACCGGGGCCGGGCTAGACCGCCCGGGGCGGCCCCCGCGGGCGGGCGCGGCGCGATCCCTGCGAAACGCCAGGGCGACCTCGCCCGTCCACGGGCAAGGTGTCCCCTCCCCGCCCCCCGGAGTTCCATGAAGACCGAGCGCGTTCGCTTCGACAACGGCCGCGGCCAGAGCCTGGACGCTCGTCTGGATCTGCCGGCCAGCGGCGCACCCCAGGCCTGGGCGCTCTTCGCCCACTGCTTCACCTGCGGGAAGGACCTGCGGGCGGCCCGGGAGATCGCCGGGGCCCTGGCGCACGCGGGCATCGCCACCCTCCGCTTCGACTTCACGGGGCTGGGGCGCAGCGACGGCGATCTGGTGGATGAGACCTTTTCCTCCAGCACCGACGATCTGGTGGCCGCAGCGCGCTACCTGGAGGCGGAGCACCAGGCGCCCCAACTGCTGATCGGGCACAGCCTGGGCGGGGCGGCCGTGATCCACGCCGCCGAGCGCATCCCCTCGGCCCGGGCCGTCGCGACCCTGGGCGCGCCCTGCGATCCCGCGCACGTCGGCCACCTGTTGGACGGGGCCCGGGACGAGATCGAAGCCGACGGCAGCGCCGAGGTCGATCTGGCCGGCCGCCGGTTCCGCATCGGCAAGGCCTTCCTGGACGACCTCCGCGAGCGGTCGCCGGCGAGCATCGTCAAGAAACTGCGGCGGGCGCTGCTCATCCTGCACAGCCCCATCGACCAGACCGTCGGCATCGACAACGCACGCGACCTGTACAGCGCGGCCATGCACCCCAAGAGCTTCGTGGGGCTCGACGGCGCCGACCACCTGCTGAGCCGACCGGCCGACGCCGCCTACGCCGGGACGGTCATCGCCGCCTGGGCGGGGCGCTTCATCGAGCGGCGGGTCCTGGATGAGGCCGCCCTGGACCCTGAGGGGCACGAGGTCGTCGTGCACACCGGCACCGACCACTACCGCACCGACGTCCTGGCCCACGGCCACCGCCTGCTGGCCGACGAGCCCGTCGCGGTCGGCGGCACAGACCTGGGCCCGAGCCCCTACGGCTACCTGGTGGCGGGGCTGGGGGCCTGCACGTCGATGACGCTGCGCATGTACGCCGACCGCAAGGGGTGGCCGCTGTTGGGCGTCCGGGTGCGGCTCACGCACGACAAGCTGCACGTCAAGGACTGCGAGGACTGCGAGTCGCCCAGCGGCAAGGTGGACCGCATCGTGCGGGAGCTGGAGCTGGAGGGGCCCCTGGACGACGAGCAGCGGCAGCGGCTGCTGGAGATCGCCGACAAGTGCCCCGTGCACAAGACCCTGCACAGCGAGGTCGTGGTGCGCACCCGGCTCAAGGGGTGAGGCTCAGGGCCGAGGCTCAGGACCGGGCGCTGAGCTCCTCCCAGCGGGCGTAGGCGGCCTCGATCAGCCCCGGCAGGGCCTTGAGGCGGGCGTTGAGGCCGTCGACCTGGTCGGCGCGCTCAGTCCAGGTCGTCGGGTCGCCCAGCGTCGCCTCCACCTGCGCGTGCTCAGCCTCCAGGGCCTCGATGTGGGCCTCAAGGCCCTCGAACTCCGTGCGCTCCTTGTAGGACAGCTTCTTGCGCGGGGGCTCGGGGGGGCGCGTGGGCGCGGCCTGGCGGGGGTTGGCGGGCTCGGCCGGCGTCGACTCCCGGCGGGACCGGGCCTGGGCGGCCTCCACCTGCACGCGGGAGCTGTAGGGCACCACCAGGCCGTCGCCCTCGAAGTTGAGGACCGACGTGCAGACGCGATCGAGGAACGCGCGGTCGTGGGTGACGATGAGGGCGGAGCCGTCGAAGGCCAGCAGCGCCTCCTCCAGCACGCTCAGAGTCAGCAGGTCCAGGTCGTTGGTGGGCTCGTCGAGCAGGAGCAGGTTCCGCCCCTCCAGCAGGAGCCGGGCCAGCAGCAGCCGCGCCCGCTCGCCCCCGGACAGCACGGAGACCGGCTGGTCCAGCTGCTGGCGCTTGAAGAGGAAGCGGCCCAGGAAGCCCGCGACGTGCACCGGCTTGTCGCCCACGGTCACGAAGGTGTTGCCGGCGCCCGCGGCCTCAAAGACGGTGTCCGTCTCCTTGAGCCCGGTGCGGTGCTGGTCCAGCCAGGCGATCTTGACCCGCCCGCCCAGGACCACGTCCCCCTCCAGGGGGGTCTCCCGCCCGGCGATCAACCGCAGCAGGGTCGACTTGCCGGCGCCGTTCGGCCCCAGGATGCCCAGGCGCTCGCCCCGGGGCAGGCTGAGCTCCAGGCCGTCGATGAGCAGGTTGTCGCCGTAGCCGTGGCGCAGCCCGTGGATCTCCAGCAGGGTCGACCCGCTGCGCGCCCCGGTGCTCAGGTCCAGCTCGAAGGTCTCTTCCTTCTTCAGCGGCCGCATGGCCTGCAGGGCGTCCAGGCGCTGCAGCCGGGACTTCGCCTTGGTGCGGCGGGCCGACGGGGAGCGGGCGGCCCACTCGGCCTCCCGGCGGATGAGGGCCAGCCGCGAGTCCTCGGCCTTCATCAGCGAGGCCTGGCGCTCGGCGCGGGCCACCAGGTAGTCGCCGTAGCTGCCGGGGTACATCACCGACACGCCGTCCTCGACCTCCACGATCTTCGTGGCGACGGCCTCCAGCAGGTAGCGATCGTGGGTGACGATGAGCACGGCGCCGGCGAAGGCCTCCAGGTGGCCCTGCAGCCAGCCGATCGTCTCGATGTCCAGGTGGTTGGTGGGCTCGTCCAGCAGCAGGATGTCGGGCTCGGAGAGCAGCGCGCGGGCCAGGGCGACCCGACGCCGCTCGCCGCCGCTCAGGTCGGACACCAGCGCCTCCCGGGGCGCGCAGCCCAGGCGCAGCAGCATGGCGTCCACCCGGTGCTCGACCGCCCAACCCCGGGTGTCCAACTGGCTCTGGATGGCCGCGACCTTGTCCATGTCCAGCTCCGCCAGGGCGGCGTCGTAGGAGGCCAGCAGATCGGCGTGCCAGCTCAGCGCGTCGTCGGCCGCCTCCCCCACCGTCTGGCCGGGCAGGTCCGGCTCCTGGTCCAGCATGGCGATGCGGCCGGTGATCTCCACCTCGCCGAAGTCGGCCTCGTAGAGCCCCGCGCAGATCTTCAGGAAGGTGGACTTGCCGCCGCCGTTGATGCCCACCAGGCCGACCGCCTCGCCGGCCGCCACGGACAGGCTGCAGTCGCGGAGGACGCGGCGATCGCCGAAGGACTTCTCGATGTGTGAGGCCTTGAGGAGGGTCATGGCGGCGGAGGGTAGCGTGTCCTCACCCGTCCGACCTTCGCTGCTACCGTCCGCGGTCTTCCCGGGGTGAATGATGCGACCGCTGCTCCTCCTGCCGATCCTCCTGCTCGTCCCCCTGCCCGCTGCCGCCCAGGAGGGGGCCCAGTGCGCCTCGCCGGAGGCCACGGAGGCCTACCGAGGGGGCTTTGCGGCGCAGCGAGCGGGGCGCAGCGGGGACGCGCTCACCTCCTACAAGGCCTGCCTGGCGGCCGAGGAGGCCTGCGTGCCCTGCTGGTACGAGATCGGGTGGTCGTACTGGTCCCGCGGGGCCTGGGACAAGACGGTGGAGGCCTGGGGCAAGACGCTGGAGCTGGATCCGAAGCACCCCGAGGCGGGCGGCTGGCTGAAGCAGACCCGGGACAACCAGAAGCGGGCCAGCTCGCCGGGCTCCGAGGAGCTGCGCATCGCCATGGGCGCCACGTCGTCGCCGGCGAAGGCCCCGGTCAAGCTGGAGCTGGTGGCGCGGTTCCAGAACTACAACTCCCGGGCCGAGGTCGCGGCGGGCGACCACTACGACCAGGACGTCTTCTCGCCGAAGTCCGTGCGCTTCTCCGCCGACGGGTCCAAGGCCTGGGTGAACTCGCTGGAGGGCCTGCGCACGGTCGTCTACGACGCGGGCACGCTGCAGAAGACCGGCACCATCGCCCACCGCTTCGGGGCGGACGACGCCGCGCTGTTCCAGGGGGAGTCGACGGTCTTCGGCTACCGCTACGGCAAGACCCCGCCCACCGGCGATCCCAACCGCTTCCAGGGCAAGCCCGTGGAGAGCGAGCTGAGCCACGGCGGGCGCTTCCTGTGGGTCCCCTACTACCGCCGGAGCTGGGACGGCGGGGCCACGTCGCCGTCGGCCGTGGCGATCATCGACACCGCCACGGACACCATCGTCCGCGTGATGCCCACCGGACCGATCCCGAAGTACGTCGAGGCCTCCCCCGACGGCCGCTGGGTGGCGATCGCGCACTGGGGGGACAACACGCTGGGCCTCATCGACACCAGCAGCGGGGACCCGGCCACCTTCGCCTACCGCCCCGAGCGGCTGGTGGTGGAGCGCGCGCTGTCCCAGGAGGGGCTGGCCGACGAGGACCGGGACAAGGCCTGCGGCTTCTGCCTGCGGGGCACGGTGTTCACGCCGGACAGCCGGACGCTGATGGTGGCGCGCATGGGCGGCGGGGGCGTCGCCGGCTTCGACGTGGAGAGCGGTGAGTACCTGGGCACCGTGCTCGGCATGAAGCCCACCCCCCGGCACCTGGCGTTCAGCCCCGACGGCGCCTGGCTCTACCTGTCCAGCAACGTGTCCGGCCACGTCTCCCGGATCCCCGCCAGCGCGGTGCTGGAGGCCCTGGCGGGCGCGGACGGGAGCCGGGTCAAGCTGGAGGGCTGGGAGGCGGTGTACGTGGGCGCGGGCGCCCGGACCATCGACCTGTCCCCCGACGGACGCTGGATCTACGCGGCGGTCAACGGCAACGCCGAGGTGGTCGTCGTCAACGCGGAGACGATGTCCGTGGTCGCGCGCGTGCGCACCGACTCGTTCACCGTGGGCCTGGCGGTGTCCCCCGACGGCTCCCAGGTCTGGACCACGTCCCAGGGGCGCGGCGGCGAGGGCGGCAACTCGGTCTGCGTCTACAGGGTCACGATCGCGAAGTGATCGGGGGCGGCACGACGATCCCGGGTTGAATGCGGGGTCGTGCTGGCCCGTCCGATCGGTAGACTGCCCGCCCGCCATCACCCGGTTCCTCCTCATGCGATCCCGACTCCTGCTGCCCGCGACCGCGGCGGCCCTCCTGCTCGCCGCCACCGCCTGGAGCGAGGGCGTTGCGCCCGCGAAGCCGACCACCGTGTCCCTGCGCGCCGGCGGACCCGCTCCCCTGGACGCGGTGGTCATCGGCATCCCGGGCGCCCACGGGCCCTCGGGCCCCTCCTGCCGGCAGGCCCTGGGCCTGGAGGACGCGACCCCCAGCCCGGAGCCCGAGGAGGAGGACGGCGACGAGGCCCCCGAGGGCAGCGCCACCCCGGACCCAACCCCCGAACCCACCCCAGCGCCGTCCATCACCCTGGACCAGAGCTCCCTGGAGCCCGGCAAGCTCAGCGGCCAGGACCCGCGCACCCTGCCCCCGCAGCCCCTGGAGGGCCCGGTGGAGGTCCTGCGCCCCATCGTGGAGCTGATGCGCAGGGGCGACGCCGGCGAGTCGCTCCGCATGAGCTTCTTCGGCGCGTCGCACACCGGCGGCGACTGGTGGACCGGGCAGATCCGGCGGGTGCTCCAGGACCGCTGGGGCGACCGCGGCCACGGCTTCGTGCTGCCCGCGGCGCTCTACCGGGGCTACCGCGCCAACGACGTCAACCTCTGCCGCACGTCGGGCTGGGAGGCCGACTGGGCCGGCAAGCGGTCCGGCCGCGGCGACGGCTTGCTCGGCTTCGCCGGCATGAGCGTCAGCTCCAGCGATCCCGAGGACTTCGGCTGGGTGGAGACGACCAGCACCAACCCGCACGGCCGGCAGGTCGAGTCCTTCGACGTCTTCACCCTGGGCCAGCCCGAGGGCGGCACCCTGGCCTACGTCGTGGACGAGGCGGAGCCCGGCACGATCAGCACCCGCGCGCCCGAGCCCATGCTGCAGCGCACCCGCTTGCTGGTGGGCGACGGACCCCACCGCCTGGCGCTGGGCCCGGCGGGCGACGGCGAGGTGCGCATCTTCGGCCTGTCCATGGAGCGGGACGTGCCCGGGGTCATCGTGGACGCGATGGGGATCCGCGGGCGGCAGGCGAAGACCTGGCTGGATTGGGACTGGGAGCTGGCCGGCCAGGGCATCGCCACCCTGGACCCGGATCTGGTCGTGCTCGCCTACGGCACCAACGAGGCCGCAGACACCCGCTACAGCATGGACCAGTACCGCCAGGACCTGCACGCGGTGCTGGAGCGCATGCGCACCGCAGTCCCCTGGTCCACCGCCTGCGTGCTGGTGGGGCCGTCGGACCGGGTGAAGAACCGGGGCCGGGGGCGCTACTCGGTGTGGGAGCGCACGGCGGAGGTGGCGCAGGTCCAGCGGGAGGTCGCGCCGCTGCATGGCTGCGCCTTCTGGGACTGGCAGGCGGCGATGGGCGGCCCGGGCTCCATGCTGACCTGGCGCATGCAGGACCCGCCCCTGGCGGCGAGGGACCTGATCCACCACAGCAAGGCCGGCTACGAGTTGATCGCCGACCGCTTCGTCACCGCCATGGACGCGTTGTCCCTGGATCCCCGCTTCCGCTGAGCCTCCAGCGCCAGCACCAGCGCCTGGGCCGAGGGCATGGGGCGACCCAGCAGCCAGCCCTGCAGCTCGTCGCAGCCCAGGCGGGTCAGGAAGGCGCGCTGGCCGGGGGTCTCCACGCCTTCGGCCACCACCCCCAGGTTCAGCTCCCGGGCCAGGGCGACCACGGCGGAGGCCAGGCCCCGAGCGTCCAGCTCGCCTTCGATGTCGGCCACGAAGGACCGGTCGATCTTCACGCGGTCGATGGGGAAGCGTCGCAGGTAGCTCAGGGAGCTGAAGCCGGTGCCGAAGTCGTCCAGGGCCAGGCTCACCCCCAGCGCGGCCAGCTCGGACAGGGCCCGGCCCGCGGGGCCCTCCTCGCCCACGATGGCGCGCTGGGTGATCTCCAGCTCCAGCTCGTCGGGGGAGACGCCCGCGCTGGCGATGGAGGCGGAGACCCGCTCCAGGAAGCCAGGCCGCTGCAGCTGCTGGGGGGAGATGTTCACGGCGATGCGCAGCCCGCTCGGCAACTCGCGCAGCAGGGCGAGCGACTGCTCCAGCACCCACTGGCCGATGGGCACGATGAGGCCCGTCTCCTCCGCCAGGGGGATGAAGACGTCCGGCGCCACCGGCCCCAATTCGGGGGAGGCCCAGCGCAGCAGCGCCTCGAAGCCCGTCAGCTCCCCCGCCGCGCTCACGATCGGCTGGTACACCACGGTCATCTCGTTGCGCTGCAGCGCCCGGCGCAGCCCACCCTCCAACTGCAGGCTGGTGCGATCGGCCGACTCCATGCTCGCCGCGTCCCAGCGCGCCCAGCCGCGGTGCTGCCGTTTGGCGTGGTACATCGCGTGGTCGGCGGCCCGCAGCAGCGCGGTCGCGTCCTCCCCGTCGGCGGGGTACTGCGCCACGCCGATGCTCGCCCGCACCACGATCTCCCGGCCCGCCAGCAGCATGGGCAGGGTCAACACCGCCAGCAGGCGCTCGGCGACCCTCACCGATCCGCTGGCGTCGGCCACGTCGTCCAGGAGCACCGTGAACTCGTCGCCGCCCAGCCGGCTGACGGCGAAGAGGTCGGAGTCTCGGAGCTCGGCCTCGAAGCGCGCGGCGACCTCGCGCAGCAGCTGATCTCCGACGGCGTGGCCCAGGGAGTCGTTGATCCGCTTGAAGCCGTCCAGATCGATGAACAGGAGGCCCACTCCTGCCCCTCGACGCCGGGCCGACGCCAGGGAGCGCCGCAGGGACTGGCGGAAGGCGGCGCGGTTGGGCAGGCCGGTGAGCCCGTCCTCGCTGGCCTTGCGCTGCGCGGAGACCGCCGAGCGTCGGAGCTCCTCCTGGGTCCGGCGGTTGGCGGCGACGAAGGCGGCGGCCACGGCAGCCACGGCCCCCACCGCGGACAGGCGGTTGAAGAGGCTCTGCACCGCGTGCTGCTCGGCCGGCACCCGATCCACCGGACCCAGGCCCAGCTCCCTCGCCCCCCAGAAGCCCAGCGTGGTCCCCAGCACCACCAGCGTCCAGAGCCAGCCACCCCGGGAGCCGTTGAGCACCGCGCCCAGCAGGGGGAGCACGTAGAACCAGCCGAAGTTGGGGTCGTAGAAGCCGCCGGAGACGACGTTGGAGGCGAGCAGCACCACGAAGAGCAGGGTGGTGGCCGCGTGCCCGGCCAACGCGGGGTCCCGGGTCTGGCGGAGCACGACCACGTTCAAGACGCCCAGCAGCTGGGCGCCGGCGACGACGAGCACCATGGCGACCAGGCCCATCCACGCGTACTGCAGGACGGCGAGCACGCCGATCCCGATGATGCTGAGGGTGGCGGTGTTCACCACCCGGATGCGCTCGAGCGCGACGGGCGGCACCGACCCCGGCTCCAGGCCCGAGTCGCGAAGGTTGGTCCACAGGGCCCGAAGCGTCCGCACCCCGGCCTCATCGGCGGTTCGGGCGGGGTTCTTGAGCGCGCGGCTCAGGAAGCCACTCGTCCCTCAGCCCGCAGGAGGAGGCTTCTGGGCGGGCTCCGGGGCTGCCTCCTCCACCGGCGAGGGGGCCGGCGGGGGCTCGGGGGCGTCGACCGGATCGCTGGAGGCGTCGGCGCCGTCGGCCGGGATCCAGCCCGCCCGGGGGTGCTCGGCGCGCCAGGTCCCGTAGGCGTCGAGCAGGGCGTCGGCCAGGGAGTGGCCGATCAGCTCCAACCCGTCGCTGTTGAGGTGGATGAGGTCGGTCCAGGCGTAGCGCGGCTCGTGATCCAGCCAGCGGGCGAACGCACCCTCGCCTCCCATGGCGGCCCGGGCGTCCCAGAAGGCGCAGCCAGCGCGCTCGGCGGTGCGGCGCTGCACCCGGATCATGCGCTCCAGGTTCTCCTTGCTCACGACCTTGCCCCGCACGCGGGTGGCCTGATCGAGGGGGCCGATCATCAAACACGAGGC
>CALCXL010000103.1 GCA_937907595.1 uncultured Pseudomonadota bacterium | reverse complement strand
AGAAGCCTTGGTCAGACGGCGATCGGCGGGAAGACGTGGGAACTCGGACGGTTACTGCTCGCCACCCACAGGAAGGGCCCCCTCGGCGTGAGCGGGCTGAACCGGCAGATCGGCGCCCTCGTCCGCGCCCGCCTCCAGGCGGCGTGGGGGGCGCGCCACGCCGGCGGTGCCCTCCCGACCCGCGGCGGGCTCTGGCTCGGCCAGCCGGTGCTGGTGACGACGAACGCCTACGACGTCGACCTCCGCAACGGCGACATCGGCCTCGTCCTCCCCGACGACGCGGGGCGGCTGGCCGTGTGGTTCCCGGTGAGCAAGGACGGCGTGCGCGCGGTGTCCATCCCCCGCCTCCCCCCCCACGCCCCGGCGCTGGCGATGACGGTGCACAAGGCCCAGGGCAGCCAGTTCGAGGAGGTGGCGCTCGTCCTCGCCGGTCGCCCGTCCCCGATCCAGACCCGCGAGCTCGTCTACACCGGCCTCACCCGGGCCAGCGCGAAGGTGCGGTGGGTGGGCCCTGGCCGCCCTGCAGTCCATCGACGGCGACCTGAGCCTGAGCGTCGACCACAGCCTCACCACGCTGACGGGCCTGCACGCCGTGACCTCGGTGGGCGGCGACGTCCTGATCCGCGACAACCCGGTCCTGCCCACCTCCCAGGCCGACGCCCTCGTCGCCGCCATCGAGCCGGGGAACATCGCCGGCACGGTGACGATCGTGAACAACGCGAACAACTGAGCGGGGGTAGCCCTCCCCGGCACCTCATCGCCCCCCCCGGGCACCCCACCGCCCCAGCACGCCCCCCACGCCGCCTCCATGATGGCGGCGCTTCTCGGGGGGCCCGTGCGCCATCGACTCACCTTCGACCGCGTGCTCTGGCTGGGCGGGCTGCTCCTGGCCGTGCTGACCCTGCGCGCGGGCTGGCACGACCTGGTCGAGGTGGTGGGCTTCGACGGCCTCACCCACGACGAGGCCATCTCCCTGCAGGCCATCACCGGCCACCAGCTGGACACGCACCGCCTGGTGGTGGGCGAGGTCGTGCCCATGGCGTCGGTGCAGCGCTGGGGGCAGCTGGACCCCGATCGCAGCGCGGCGGACACGCTGGCGGGGCTCGCGGCCACCGACTTCCACCCGCCCGCCTACTTCCTGCTCGCCCGCGTTTGGCTGAGGCTGGGCGGGGCCCTGGGGCTGGCGCTGGACGATCCACGCCGCGCCCTGGACGTGGACGTGTGGCTGGCTCGCGGGTCCGGAGGGCGGCTCTGGCTGGCGATGCTCGCGCTGATGGCGGAGGGCCTGCGTCGCCGCGACCGCGTGGGCTGGGCCTGCGTGGGGGCCGCGGTGCTGTTCCCCCTCAACGTCGAGGTGGTGCGGGAGTCCAGCAACATCCGGCCCTACGCCCTGCTGATCCTGGTGACGGTCCTGGCCTGGCTCCTCCTCCTGCGGCTGCTGCAGCGGGACGGCCGCGCACATCGGGGCTCGACTGCGGCCCTGGCCGGGCTCCTGGCCCTGGGCCTGCTCACCCACTACCTCTTCGCTTGCGTGGCCGCCGCGCTGCTGCTGGCCCTGCTCCCGATCCGCGGCCGACGCGCGGTGGCGGTGGGGGCGGTGGCCGTGGTCCCCTCGTTGCCCTGGCTGGTGACCTTGGGCGACCGTGCCGGCACCCCGCCGAACCACCTGAGGCGGACGGCGGACGGGCTGGAGGCGTCGATCGAACGCCTGGACGCCCTGCTGCGCGGGTACTTCTCCCTGGACGAGGTCTTCGTCGACGGCCCCCTGGAGGCCCTGCCGCCCTGGGCCTTGCCCGCGTCCATCGGAATCGTGGTGGTCGTGCTGCTGCTGCGGCGGGACCGGGTCGGCCGGGCCCTGGCGCTGGCGCTGGCGTTCCCCCTGGCCCTGCCCCTGCTCGTCGACCTGATCGCCCACAAGCGCCTGCTGTCCACCGACCGCGTCGCCGTCGCCTTCGTGCCCCTGGCCTTTTGGGCGATGGCCTGGCTGGCGGCCGGCCTGGGGCGTCGGCTGGGCCCGGTCCTGGTGGTGTTGGCGGGGCTGTGGACGATCCCCGCCCTGGCCCCCCTGGAGCCCGAGGCGGCCAACGTCAACGTGTTCGGCGGGGAGCGGCTGCACCGTGAGCAACGACGCCACCCCGACGCGCGGATCCTGGTCGCCACCACCACCGACTCCCGGGGCCAGTTGATGCAGCGCGCGCGCTACCTGCCCGCCGACGCCGACCTGGTCCTGGTGGAGGGCAAGGGGCTGGGGGGCCAGGTGGTGGCGGCGGCCGAGGACCACGACCTGGTGCACGTCCTGCTGATGCGTCGGCCTCGCGGGCACCCCCGGATCGGCACCCGGCGCATCAAGGGCCTGGATCGGGCCATGGGTCGCGCGGGCTGGGAGCAAAGCGGGCGCAAGCGCTGGCAGCGCAACGGCTGGGTGCAGTACCGGCGCCGCGCGGAGAAGGAGGGGCCGAAGTCGGGTCGCCCAGCCAAGCGCCGCTGAGAGGCCCGCCGCCGCCGAGGCCCCGGATCGGCGCCCCCCTCCCCCGATCACAGCGAGTCCAGCGCCTCCCGGATCAGCCGCTCGCCCGCGGGATCCCGGCCCCCGTGCCCCGGCGCCCAGCCGGCCAGGAACCGGGCGAAGTCGGCCCAGGCGACGGGAAAGAGCGCCCGCCACTCCGCCTCCACCGCCACGGCCTCGTCCCCCCGGCCCCGGCGCTCCAGGGCGGCGCGCAGGTGGCCGAAGTAGCGGTCCAGCGAGCGGTCGAAGGGGCCGCGGCCAGCGCCGAGCAGGTAGGCGACGTCCCTCATCCCGCAGCCTCCGCCCACGTACTGGAAGTCGACGGCGGCCACCGCCGCCTCGCCGAAGCAGAAGTTGGCGGGCTTCGCGTCGCCGTGCACGAAGGTGCGGTGTTGCGCCTGACGCAACCGACCGTCCAGGGCCCCCGCCGCCTCCTTGAGCGGGCCGTCGGCCATCGTGGCGAGCTCGTCGGGGCGGGTGGCCAGGTGCCAGTAGGTGCCTTCGGACCACAGGCCGTCGGGGGCGCGGCCCAGGAAGGTGGCGTGCAAGGCGGCCAGCCAGCGCAGGCACAGGTCCTCCTCCCGCCCGTCCAGGCCGTGGCGCCGTCCGGCGAACCCCGCGTCGTCCAGGTCCTCCAGCAGGAACCACCACCGGCTGGGGCCCTTGTCCAGGGCCAGCACGTCGGGCACCCGGCAGGAGGGGGCGCAGTCGGCGGCGTAGCTGCGGTACCAGCGCTGCTCCACGGCGTAGGAGCGCAGCTTTCGGGCGTGGGAGCGAGCGCCGGCGCCCCCGGGGCCGCCGTTTCGGGGGACGTCGACGCGCTTGAGGATCACGCTGTCGGCGTTTGCGTCGCGCAGGGGCACCCGCACGATCTCCCCGTAGCCGCCCCACAGGGACTGGATCCGCTGCATGCGGCCCAGGGAGCCCGCGCCGGTCGACCGGAGGACCCAGGGCTCCAGGTCCGTCCCCTGGGGCTTGCTCCGGCTCACGGGATGCGGGAGACCACGTCGCGGACGGCGTCGGCGATCTCCTTCGGCACCTCCTCCTGCAGGAAGTGGCCGGCCTGGGTGACGGTGACCGTGGCGTCGGGCAGCCAGCGCTCGGTGCGGCGGCGGAGCTTGCCCAGCACGGGATCGCGGTCGCCCCAGACGATCGCCTGGGGACCCTGGAAGCCGACGACGAAGGCGTGAAGCGCGGTCAGCTCGTGGATGCTGGGGTGGTCCAGGCGGTCGGGGACCAGGCGGGCCAGGGCCAGGGGGGCGACGTTGTTGGCCAGGCCCCGCAGCGGCCAGGTGTAGGAGCGCTTGACCACCCCGCGGATGCTGGAGCGGTCCCCCTGGGCGGTGTGCAGCGCGCGCTGGGGGAAGCCGAAGAGCCGGAAGGCGATGGGGGCGAAGGGCCCGTTGGCGAAGCGGTGGAACGCGGTGGACTTGAAGCCGGGCTTGGGCGGGCCCAGGACCGTGTTGAGGACCACCATGCCCGCCATGCGCTCGGGCACCCGGGCGAAGGCGCCGAAGACGATGGGGCCGCCCCAGTCCTGCCCCACGCCGACGGCGCCCTGCAGGTCCAGCCCTTCGATCAGCTTCGCGATCAAGTCGATGTGCCCCGCCAGGGAGTGGGCCGACGCCTCCCGCGGCTTGTCGCTCAGGCCCAGGCCCAGCAGGTCGGGCATCACCAGCCGCAGCGGCTCGCCCAGGAGCTCCTGCGCCACCTTGCGCCACAGGTAGCCCCAGGTGGGGTTGCCGTGCAGGAGCAGGACGGGTCGGCCTTCGCCCTGCTCCATGACGTGCAGGCGGTGGCCGTCGATCTGCACGGCGTAGCGCTCAAAGGGCAGCTGCTCGGACAGCCAGGGGGGCAGGGCGGGGGCGTCCAGGCGCTTCACGGGGGGCTCCTTCAGGCGGCGTCGGCGACGGGCGCAGGGTAGCGCGACGCGGGGGGCGGGACCGGGCCGCCCCCTCTACACTCGGCGGTGGCTGCCAGGGAGGGCCCCGACCGTGACCGAAGA
>CALCXL010000102.1 GCA_937907595.1 uncultured Pseudomonadota bacterium | reverse complement strand
CGCACTGCCACTTGCGGTCCAGGGCGTCGATGACCTCGAAGTCGATCTTGGGGCCGTAGAACGCGCCGTCGCCGGGGTTCAGCCCGTACTCGATGCCCGCCGCCTCCAAGGCGCCGGCCAACGCGGCCTCCGCCTTGTCCCAGCGCTCGGCCGTGCCCAGCATCTTCTCCGGGCGCGTGGCCAGGCTGACCTGGAAGCCCAGATCGAAGGCCTGGTAGACCTCCTTGACCAGGGACAGCAGCGTCGTCACCTCCTGCTCGATCTGGTCCTCGGTCACGAAGAGGTGGGCGTCGTCCTGGCAGAACTGCCGCACGCGCGTCAGGCCGGACAGCGCGCCGCGGACCTCGTTGCGGTGCAACACCCCCTGATCGCTGATGCGCAGGGGCAGGTCCCGGTAGGACTTCTTCTCGTTCTTGTAGACCAGCATGTGGGACGGGCAGTTCATGGGCTTGAGGCCCATGACGTTGTGGTCGGGGTCGTGCTGGTGCCCCTCCTCCTCCGACTCCGTCGCGTCCTTGCGCGGGTGGAAGTGGAACATGTCCTCGCTGTAGTGCTCCCAGTGCCCCGACGTCTTCCAGAGCTTGGCGTCGAAGAGCATGGGCGTGCGCACCGCGACGTAGCCATCGGACAGCAGGCGCGTGCGCATGGCCTCGCTGAGCTCGTGCCAGACGGCCTCCCCCTTCGGCAGGAAGAAGGGCACGCCCGGGGCCCAGTCGTGGAACATGAAGAGGCCCAGGTCCTTGCCGACCCGGCGGTGGTCCCGCTTCTTGGCCTCCTCCAGGCGGAACAGGTAGGTGTCCAGCGCGTCCCGCGTGGGCCAGACCGTCCCGTAGACCCGCTGCAGCTGCGGACCGTTGGCGTCGCCCCGCCAGTAGGCACCCGACACCTTCAGCAGCTTGACGTGCTTGATGTTGCCCGTGCGGCCCACGTGGGGCCCCCGACAGAGGTCCGTGAAGCCGCCCTGGTGGTACACGGAGATCTCCGCGTCCTCCGCCAGCCCGTTGATCAGCTCGACCTTGTAGTCCTGCCCCTCGTCGGCGAAGCGCTGCAGGGCCGTCGGGCGATCAAGCACCTCCCGCTGGAAGGAGCTGTTGCGCTTGCGGATGGCCTTCATGCCGGCCTCGATCGCCGTCAGGTCCTCCTCCGTGATGGGGCGGGAGACGTCGACGTCGTAGTAGAAGCCGTCCTGGATCGCGGGGCCGATGCCCAGCTTCGCGCCGGGGAAGAGCGTGGTGATCGCCTCCGCCATGACGTGCGCCGCCGAGTGGCGCAGGCGGTGGAGGTTGAAGTCATCGTCGGACTCGAAGGCCTCACGGCCCTGCTCGTGCTCTTCCACGCGTTCCTCCTGCCAGGTTCCGGGGGGCGGCGAAGGTACCAACGAGCGGGGGCGCCGACCAGAGGGCCCGCCCCCCTTTCGTGACAGGGATCAGTCCCCGCGTGAGATGCCCGGCCCGCCCGTGGTCCCCAGGCTCAGGTACTTGAGCAGGTGGATGTTCAGCGCGTTGTCCTCGAAGCCGCCGACGTAGGGCTTGAGCAGGGAGAACGACGTGAAGTGGAACAGGGGCAGGAGGGGGGCCCGGTCCAGGAGCAGGCGCTCGGCTTGCGACAGCAGGCGCATGCGCGAGGCCGGATCGGTGGTGGCTGCGGCCTCGTCGACCAGGGCGTCGTAGGTGGGCTCGCTCCAGCCGGGGCTGTTGAGGGGGTTGTCGCTGTGCATCAGCTCCAGGAAGGTGGCCGGATCGGGGAAGTCGGCCACCCAGCCGCCGCGCCCCACCTGGTAGGCGCCGTCGGACACGGCCTCGCTGTGGGCCGGCCAGTCGCGCTCGTACACGCCGGCCTCGATGCCGAGCTGCTCCTTCCACGTGGCCGCCATCCACGCCGCGGCGGCGCGGTGCATCGCGCGGTTGTCCACCGCGATCTCCAGCCGGGGGAAGGGCTCGGCCGTCGAGTAACCCGCCTGGAGCAGCAGCTTGCGGGCGCGCAGCGGATCGGGGGCCTGAGGCGGCGGGGGCTGGTAGCCGGGGATGCCCGGGGGCACGAAGCCCGTGGCCACCGCCACCGAGGGGCCCAATCGGGCCGCCAGCTCCTGCCGATCCAGGGCGAGCAGCAGGGCCTGCCGCACCAGGGGGTTGGAGAGCGCCTCGTCCTGGGTGTTCAGCGAGTACCAGGCGGTGCCGAGCCGGGCGTGCTGGTGGGCGTCGGGCCGCGCCGCCAGCTCCGCCATCCGGTCCAGGGGGAGCATGGCCGAGCTGTGGCCCGTCCACTGCAGGTCCCCGTCCTCGTACATCTGCAGGACCTTGTTGGGGTCCGGGACGATGTGGGCGATCACGCGGCCGATCTTGACGTCCGCGGCGGAGTGGTACCGGGGGTTGCGGGTCAGCACCAGGCCCTCGGGCGTCCACTCCGTCAGCACGAACGGCCCGTTGACCACGATCTTGCTCGGGCGGGTCCAGTCGCCTCCGTGCCGCTTGAGGACCTCCCCGTTGACCGGCGCGGCCACGTTGTGGGCGACGATGGCCCCGAACCAGGGCGTCGGGCGGGCCAGGCGCACCACCAGGGTGTGGCGGTCCAGGGAGCCCACGCCGAGGCCCTCGGCGTCCACCGCGTCGCCCCGGTGCAGGGCCTCCGCTCCGAGGATCGGGTAGAGCAAGGGCGCGTAGTCGGAGCCGCCGTCCGGATCGAGCACCCGCCGCCACGCCAGGACGAAGTCGTTGGCGGTGACCGGGTCGCCGTTGGACCAGAGCGCGTCGGGCCTCAGGTGGAAGGTCCAGGTCAGGCCGTCGGGAGAGACGGTCCAGGACTCCGCCGCCGCCGCGACCGGCTCCTCAGCCGCCGGGTCCCAAGCGAGCAGCCCCTCGAACATGTTCCGGGCCAGGAAGCCGCTGTGCGTGTCCGTGATGATGCCCGGGTCGAGCGTTCGGGGCTCCACGGACTGGGCGAAGGCGAAGGTGGCGACGGCCGGCGCGACGTGGGTCGCCTCCAGGGCCACGGGGGTCTGGGGCGTTGGCGCGCAGGAGGCCAGCAGGAGGACGATGGGCAACAGGCGACGGAGCATGGCCCGATCGTGCCACAGGCGCGACGATCAGTCGGGGCTGTCCGGCGGCACGAAGCCAACCATGGAGTCCTCACCGAAGGGCGCCATGGCGACGTCGCCCCCCTCGATCGCTGGACCGCGCGTGTCCAGGGGGACGTGCAGGGTGAAGGTGGAGCCCACGCCCGGCTTGCTGTGCATCCGGATCCCTCCCCCGAGCAGCTCCACGAAGCGGGTGACGATCGCCAGGCCCAGGCCCGTGCCGCCGGCGCGCCGGCCGGTGCCGCTGTCCACCTGATAGAAGGCGCCGAAGATGCGCTGGGCCTCGCCGCTGTCGATGCCGATGCCCGTGTCCCGCACCGCGATCTGCACCCAGGGTGGCTTGAGGCGGGCGGCCAGCTGGACCTGCCCCCCGTCGGGCGTGAACTTGATGGCGTTGGACAGCAGGTTGAGGATCGCGTGGCGCAGCAGCCGCTCGTCCGTCTGCAGCACCCCCATCTCGCCCTCCAGGGCGATGCTGACGCGCAGGTCCCGCTCGAAGGCCAGGGCATGCGCCGTCTCCAGGCAGCTCCGCAGGAGCTCCTCCAGATGCACCGGCACCACCTGCAATGTCATGCGGCCCGAGCGCACCTTCGCGAACTCCAGGACGTCCTCGATCTGGCGCATGAGGTTGCGACCCGAGTCGAGCACGTCGCGCGCGTAGCGCTGCTGATCGTCGGTCCACTCCCCGAAGCCCGTGCGCACCAGGAGCTCGGAGTAGCCCAACACGGCCAGCAGCGGGGTGCGCAGCTCGTGGGAGAGGTTGGCCAGGAAGTCGGCTTGGGAGGCCAGGAGGCTGTGGTCCTCGCGCTCGGCGACGGGCCGCGCGATCCAGGCCGCCCGGCCCGTGTCCCCCAGGGCCTGCACCGACGCCACGAAGGCCTGACGCCCGTCGGCGCCGACGATCTCCGACTGGATCGTGATCCGCTCGCCGGGCGGGGTGAAGCCGCTGCCGATCGCCGCCATCGCCCGCATCAGGGGGGGCACCGACTCCGCGCTCAGCCAGTGCATGGGCGGGAGGCCGCCGGTGTCCGCCGCCACCTGACCGGCGGGGCGGCCCAGCAGATCGGCCAGGGGCGCGTTGGCCCAGCTGAGGTTGCCGGTCCCGTCCAGGAGGCCGACGAACTCGCGCAGACCGAGCACCAGGGCCTCGAAGGCCGGGTCGGCCGGATCAGCCAAGGCGCCAGCGGTCCAGCACGGGCTTGAGGGCGGAGATCACCGCCGACGGCTCCGGTCGGGCGTCGAAGAGGATGCTGAAGAGCCGGCCCTCGTCCACCTCCAACACCAGCACGTGGAGGTCGCCAGCGTCCAGCACCGCGAACTGCATGCCCGTGGACTCATCCTGCGCCGCGAATCCGATGGCCTGGGACGCGAAGCCCGCCAGGCTGGCCCGTCGCGCGGGGTCCTGGATGTCCGAGGCGATGACCTGGCCCGTGCGCGTCTGCAGCTGGGTCTGGCGGGTCTTCAGCTTGTTCGACGTCTCCACCTTCAGGTGCTTGTAGAGGTCCATCATCGCCGCCGAGCGCTCCGCGGCGTCGAAGTCGGCCAGCTGCGGGACCTCGATGGCCGTGTCCTCCACCAGCAGCACCGCGGTGCTCTGAGGGGGCTCCGGCTCGGGCTCGGGGGCCAGGGTGGCGATCTCCTGGGTCACCATGATGCGTCCCCGCGGCGCGCGGCCCACCAGCTCCTCCTCGATCGCCTCAATCTCCGAGGTGAGGAAGTCGGCGGCGAACTGGACGCTGTCCAGGGGGTCCATGTCGTCGAGGTCCAGCTCCTCGGCCGGGTCGCCCGGAGCCCGCGCAGGGGGCAGGCCGCCGTCGTAGCTGAGCAGCCCCGAGCGCTCCCAGTCGTCGTCCATGGCCGCGCCGTGGCCCAGCTGGGCGACGATCGAGTCCTTGCCCACGCCATCGGAGGACAGCTCCGCTTCCGAGGGCAGCTCCAGGTCGTCCAGGATCGCGTCCTGACGCAGGGCCATGGTCTCGCTGAACTCGTCCTCCTCCACGCCGTCCGCCGTGACGTCGGGGGGCTCCGTGCCCGGGGGCGGGCGACCGCGGGGCATGCGCAGGGGCTGCACCCCGGGCACGGCCACCAGGGCGTCGTCGATGGCGGGCAGCGGCGGCGAGGCGGAGCGGGCCCCCTTCACCACCAGCGACAGCGCGTCGACGGCGACGCGGTTGTGCGGGTCGACCCGGCGCAGGACCCCGCTGTCCAGCAGGCGGTACCCCTCCATGAGCAGCGGCAGCGTCTGGGCGTGAATGCTCTGGCCCGGAAGCTCGCCTTCGGGGCGGAAGGCGAAGCGCCCTCGATCGTGCAGCAGCAGCTGGAAGAGCACGACCTCGCCCTCCATCTCCCCCAGCACCGCGTGCACGACGTGGCCCGCCTTCAGCGCCAGCCTGGCCTCGCCGCGCCCCTCCCGGAGCTGCACCTCGAGCACGCCGGACTTCCGCTGCACGCAGAGCATGCGCAGCAGATCCGGCACGGACATGTGCTCCAACTCGCCCTCGAAGGCGCCGCGGCCCGGCTCCACTCCAGGGGGGGCGCTGCGGGCCAGCACGCGGTCCACGCGCACCAGGAGCTCGTCGATGGAGAAGGGCTTGCGGAGGAACTCGTCGGCGCCCTGCTGCAGGCCGCGCACCACGTCCTCGGGCTCGGAGCGGGCCGACAGGAAGATGAAGGGGACGGTGGGGCAGCGGCGGCCCTCACGCACCCGGCGCAGGAACTCGTAGC
>CALCXL010000101.1 GCA_937907595.1 uncultured Pseudomonadota bacterium | reverse complement strand
CAGGACCATGATGTGGCCCGACGTGTCGCCCAGGTTCCGGGCCACCCCGATGAAGGCGAGGTTGACCGCGTTGAGCATCAGCTCGACGCTCATCAGCACCACGATCAGGTTGCGCCGCACGATGACTCCGGCGGCGCCGGTCATCAGCAGGAAGAAGGAGAATCCAAAGACCGCTTCGATGGTCATGCCTGGGCCTCCTCGTCCGCGATGTCCGCCTCTTGGGGGTCCCGCGGCTTCTGGGTCAGGAGCACCACGCCGACGATGCCGGACAGCAGCAGGATGGAGCTGACCTCAAAGGGCAGCACGAAGGGCCCCAGGAGGTTGCCGCCCACGCTCTCCACGGTGCCGTAGCAGGCGACGTGGCGGTCGCAGTCGGGGTCCTTGCAGTCGGTCCGGCCGTCGCCGTCCGTGTCCAGGCCGTCGTCGCAGATCTGCTCGCACTCGCTGCCGCCCACGCAGGGGATGGCGCCGGTGAGCAGCGGGTCCGTGGGGGCCTTGGCCGAGACCGGGAAGATCGCTCCGCCGAAGAGGATGCCGAAGAGCGCCACCACGGGCAGCGCCACGAGCCAGGACGTTCGCCAATGGCGGTGGGCGTCCTCGCTGCGCACGTCCAACAGCATGATGATGTAGACGATCAGGATGATGATCGCGCCGCCGTAGATGATGATCTGCAGGGCGGCGATGAGGTGCGCCTGCATCAGGGCGTAGGTGGCTGCGAGGTTCAGCATCACGAAGAGCAGCGCCAGCGAGCTGTGCACGGCGTCCCGCAGCATGACCATCGCCACCCCGCCCACGCAGGCGAGAAAGCAGAAGACGTAGAGCAGGACGTTGGCGTCCATGGGGCTCTCCGGGTCAAAGGGGGCGAGGCCCGGTCTCCCGGGCCTCGAATCGGTCGAAAACTACCGGACGAGCGCCCGGCTGCAATGCGGCTTGGGGATCAGTCCTTGCGGGGCTGGTCCCCGGGGTAGCAGTGCTCCTGCTCGGCCTGCGTGGGGTTCCAACTCATGAGGAACTCCTTGTCGTAGACCATGCGCTCGCGCTTGAAGTCGGTGAGGTGAACGTCGGTGGTGAGGCGGATGGCGTCGACGGGACAGGCCTCTTCGCAGTATCCGCAGAAGATGCACTTGTCGATCTCGATGTCGAAGCGCACGGGGTACTTCTCCACGTGCGGATCGGGGTGCTCACCCGCCACGATGTGGATGCAGAAGGCCGGGCACGCCGTCGCGCACATGTAGCAGGCGACGCACTGGGGATCGCCGTTCTCCCGCATGGTCAGGATGTGCTTGCCGCGGTTGATCGGGCTGAAGTCCGGCCGCATCTCGTCGGGGTAGTAGATCGTGACCGCCCCGCGCTGCACGCCCTCGCTCTTGCCGCGGATCCAGGCCCCGAACCAGCGGGTCCACTGCGCCATGTTCTTGAAGAACCGCAGTCCCGTGATCTTGAGACCGCCCAGGATCGCGGGCAGGAAGGCCCGCTCAGACGCTGTCAGCGACGAGGGGTTGTAGTACTTGACGAACTCCCCCTCCGTGAACTCGCCCTGGTAGGCGGGCTGGGGCAACAACTGGCCATCCACCAGAGCGGGGAAGGCGGCGTTGTGGCCGAGCTTTTGATGATCGGACATCGCGGACTCCTCAGCCCAGGACCAGCACGAGGCCGGCGGTTACGACGAGGTTGATGAGGGAGAGGGGCAGCAGGATCTTCCAGCCCAGGCGCATGACCTGGTCGTAACGGAACTTCGGCAGCGTCCAGCGGGTCAGGATCTGCAGCCAGCAGAAGAGCACGAGCTTGATCATGAAGGCCGCGACGCGGGTGACGATCACCACCACGTGGGGGACATCGGCGCCGAAGAACGTGTTGGCCGGCACCAGGTCGGGGTGCTGGGCCCAGTACCAGAGGTCGCTGACCGCGTGCACGCCGGGCACGTGGTAGGCGCCCAGGAACAGGGCGACCATGATCCCGGAGATGACCGCGATCTCGATGAACTCCGCCATCATGAACAGCCCCATCTTCATGGCGCTGTACTCGGTGAAGTAGCCCGCGACGAGCTCCGACTCCGCCTCGGGCATGTCGAAGGGAACGCGCTTGTTCTCCGCCATCAGGGCGGTCAGGAACAGGAAGAAGGCCACGGGCTGGTAGACCACGCCCCACTTGGGGATGACGCCGAACCACGCGTCGCCCTGCATCTGGGCGATCAGGTTCATGTCCACGGTGCCGTAGATCAGGAGCAGGCCCAGCAGGGACATGCCCATGAAGACCTCGTACGAGATCATCTGCGAGCTGCCCCGCAGGGCGCCCATGATGGAGAACTTGTTGTTGGACGCCCAGCCGGCCAGGGCGGTCGCGAAGATCCCCGTGGAGCCCGCGGCGAAGAGGAAGAGCACGCCGACGTTGAGGTTGGCCAGCTGCATGTGGAAGACGTCGTCGCCGAAGAAGCCGTGCACCGCGTCGGCGGCGGCCTGGAAGCCTACGGCCCCGAGCACGTCGCTGAGCATGATGCCGGGCTGGAAGGGCCCGCCGAAGGGCACGACCGCGAAC
>CALCXL010000100.1 GCA_937907595.1 uncultured Pseudomonadota bacterium | reverse complement strand
TCAAGACGGCGAGCATCTCGGCCTTCATCTCGATGCGCTGCTCGCGCTTGGCGTCCTGCAGGGCGTCCAGCTCCGCGGCCACCGACTTGATGGCGTCGACGTCCACGGGGTCCTCGGCCCAGAGGGCCTTCATCTGTCCGCGCAGCTCCTTCATGACGCCGCGGTCGGCCCCCCTCTCCGAGCCGAACTCGGCGCGAATCGCCGCGAACTCGGCCGCCTGGGCCTCGTTCAGGCCGAGGGTCTCGATCAGGCGGTTCATGCCCTTGCCCTCGCCGCGCTTCGAGCGCTGGGGGGCCTCCTGGGCGGTCGGCTCCGAGGGGGCGGCCTGCACGGCCAGGACGGGCACGGCGAGGAAGAGGGCGGCGGCAGCGGCGGTGTTCTTGAGGAAAGTCATGGCAGGCTCCTTCGTTGCGGGCGCTTCGTTGCTGCCCATGCCTCCTGACAAAGCAGGGGCCGTGCCAAGCCGGTCAGAAACTCCCAACACGCTGATATTACGGGGTTCATGTCTTCGCCGCTCCCGGATGGGTCGCCGGATTCCTGCAGGATCCCGCAGCCCCACCTGCAGGATCCTGCAGGTCCTGGACCCCCGCGTGCGCCCGGGAGCGGAAAAGGTCCACCCTGCACGATCTATAGTCGGGGCATGGGGTGGACACCGGCCACACAACGGCGCTGGAAGTCGGTCTGCACCTGGCTCCTCCGCTCCCGCCGCTGGGCTGCGAAGGCCCGGCACAAGCCCGTGTTCCGGCCCCCGCCGGACCTGCGCGTCGCCCTGCCCCAGTACGACCGGGACCCCGCGCGGGCCCGCGAGTTGGCGCTGGCGAAGCAGCAGTACGCCCTGGTGCCCATCGCCGAGAAGCTCGACCTGCCGGTCGCGTGGAACCACCGCACCGTCGACCGGCTGCCGGCCCAGGACAAGTACACCGGCGCCCTCAAGCTGCCGAAGCTGGCCCTGGTCATCGCCCTGGGCAAGAAGCTGACGGTGCCGGGCCAGGCGGAGGAGCGGTGGGACTCGCTGGCGGAGCTGGACACCGCCTACGAGCAGCTTGGGCTGCCCGCCGTGCGCGACCTCTGGAACGACGACCTGGAGTTCGCGCGGCTGCGCGTCAGCGGCCCGAACCCGGTGTGGCTGAAGGGCGAACAGAGCCACGCCCTGCTCTCCGCCGCGGGCCTGGGCCCCGAGGGGCTGGGGGCGCTGCCCCGCCGGGGATCGCCCGACTGGGCCGACATCTACGTCGTCGACTACCACGAGCCCCTGCTCGACGCCGCGCCCTCGCCCGGCCGCTACCTGTACCCCTGCATCGCGATCTTCCGGCAGGTGGAGGGGGTGCTGCACCCCGTCGGCATCCAGCTGCAGCTCTCGCCCGGCCGACGCGTCTGGCGCCCCGCCGACGCCAGCCCCGCCTGGTCCCTGGCCAAGGTCTTCTTCGGCAGCGCCGACATCTTCGTCCATGAGGTCATCAGCCACTGGCTCTGGACCCACGTCATCGCCGAGAAGCTGGGCATCGCCTCGGCCCGCACGCTCAGCTGGCGGCACCCGCTGCGTCGCCTGATCGCCCCCCACCTCACCTCGACGCTGGCCATGAACTTCAACGCCACGGCGATCCTGGTGGGCAACGGGGGCACCTTCGACCAGACCTTCGCCGGGGCCGCCATCAAGGCCCGGCTGGTGGAGTACGGCGACGCGGCCTGGACCTACGCGCACATGGTCCTGCCCCGGCGCATCGAGGCGCTGGGCATCGGAGGGCTGGCCTACCACCCCTTCCGGGACGACGGGCTGCTGGTCTGGAACGTGATCGAACAGCACGTGCGCGAGTACCTGGCGGTGGTCTACCCCGACGACGACGAGCTGCGCGCCGATCACGAGGTGGCGGCGTGGGCGGCCGAGCTGCACACCGATCTGGGCCACCAGGGTTTCCCGCGCGTGACCGACCGGGCCACCCTCAACGAGGTGGTCACCGCGGTGCTGTTCAACCCCGTGCACCACGCGCTGGTGAACTCGCTGCAGTTCGACGTGTTCGGCTGGCCGCCCCTGTCGCCGCCCACGGTGCCCATCCCCATGCCCGCAGACCCCGAGCGAGTGACCGAGCGCACGCTCATCGACGCCCTGCCCAGCGTGTCCGTGACCCTGGACACCATCCGATCGACCTTCGGCTTCTCCGCCCAGTACGACACCTACGGCCGGCACCTGGAGCCCTTCTACACGGGGCCCACCAGCGCCCTGTTGGAGCGGTTTCGCAAGGAGCTGGAGTGGGTGTCCGAGCAGATCAACGCCGCGAACTCCAAGCGTGGGCACCCCTACCGGGTGGCGCGGCCGGACCTGATCGGGAACAGCATCGATGCCTGACGATCGACCCGGAGCGCACACGCGCCAGGCCTTCGGGGCGCTGGCCGGCAGCCGCGCGCGCAGCATGCTGCACCTCCCGGGTCCGACCCCCCTGCCGGTGGTGGGCAACCTGCCCTTGCTGCGCCAGGAGCCCCGTCCCTGGCGACTCTTCAACCGCTTGCGGGAGAACCACGGCGGCCTCTGCGTCTTCTGGAAGGCCAACAACCCCATCGTGCTGGTGCAGGACCCGGACCTGGTGAGGCAGGTGCTGGTGGACCGGGAGCTCGACTTCTACAAGGTCCGCCCCCTGGACGAGCTGGGCCCGGTGCTGACGGTGTCGGCGCTGACGTCGAACCGCCGGCACGCCCCCACCGACCGCAAGGTGGGCGACTGGGAGGACCGCCACGCACGCAGCCCCCTGAACTGCCTGCGGGAGAACGTGGGCGGCGTGTCCTGGTTCGAGGCGCAGATCGCCCCCGGCGCACGACGTGGTGGTGCGCACCGTGGCCACCCTGCGGGAGGAGCGCGACTTCGACCTGCGGGAGATCATGCGCCGACTGACCTGGGACGCGCTGTCGATGCAGGCGGTGGGCAAGGTCTTCATCGAGCCGGAGGAGGACCGCTACAACGAGTTCTGGACGATCGTGGGCGAGGGCGATCGGCGGCTGAAGTCGCGCCTGGGCATGCCCCGCCTCAGCGACCCCTTCCAGCTGGCGTTCGCCCGGTGGGCCGGCACCTTCGGCGACCTGGTGAACCGCGCCCGCCTGGCGCCGCGGGAGGGGGCGGTGGACCTGCTCAGCGTGGCGCTGTCCCGGGGTACGCGCCTGTCGGACCGCGATCTGGCCCTGGAGATCGGCAACGTCTGGTTCGGCGGGCAGATGGGCATCGCGTCGCTGCTGGTGACGTCGCTGTACCTGCTGGAGCGCAACCCCCGGGTGCGCGCGCGGGTGCAGGAGGAGCTTAAGGACCGCCTGGGGGCCGAGGGCGCCTACAGCATGGACCGCCTGGAGTCCTGCGCGTGGCTGGACGGCGTGGTCCGGGAGGCGCACCGGCTGCTGCCCGCCGTGCCCCTGTTCTTCCGCAACGCCAACCAGTTCGAGGCCGTGGAGTTGGGCGGCTACGAGCTGGCTCCGAATACGGAGATCCTGATCAGCAACTTCGGCCTGCACCGCGACCGCGACCACTGGGCCCACCCCGAACACTTCGTGCCCGAGCGCTGGCACGATCCGGCGATCCGGGCCGCCAACCGCTACGGCAGCGGCTTCTTCTTCCCCTACGGCCGAGGCGAGCGCTCCTGCGCGGGCTCGGCCGTGGCGGTGCACACCATCAAGATGATCCTGGCCAGCTTCCTGCGGGAGACGGGGCTGCAGATCGCCGACCTCTTCTGCTTCGAGGAGGACTTCTTCGCCACCGTCCTGTCCTACCGCTGGCTCCGAGCCCGCCTGACGGAGCCCGCGTGATGGACCTGCCCTTCAGCGTGTGGCTCCGGCTTCGTTGGACGCTGGCCCAGGTCCTGCTGCTGATCGCCGGCCTGCTGGCCTGGCTCCTGCGGCCCCTGCGCAAGCTCGCCATCCCGCCGGCGGTGGTGGTGGCCCTGCCCCAGGATCGACCCAGCCTGACGCGCACCGCCGCCACGGTCCGGGCGCGCGCCGACTACGATCTGGTGCGGATCGCGGACAAGCTGGACATGCACGTGGATTGGGGCCACCGCACGGTGCGCGCGGTGCCCTCGCCCGAGCGCTACCCCCTGACCATGCTGCCGCCGAAGTGGATGCTGCTGGCCGCGCTCAAGGTGCCTCTGCACGGCGACCGCCGCTGGTGGACCCCCGAGCAGCCCGCGAGCGCGTGCTTTCCCCTGCGGCAGCCCGCCAGCGCGCGCCACTGGGACGACGATCTCTGGTTCGCAGCGCAGCGGCTCCAGGGGCCCAACCCCCTGTTCCTGGAGGGGGTCGGCGACCTGGAGCGCCTGGATCGCTTGCAGCTCCGCGGGGCGGTGACCGGCGATCCGGCCCGCTTGTACGCCGTCGACTACCGGCCGATGCTCCGGGGCTGCACGCCCGCCCCCGGCCGCTCCCTGCCCCCCTGCGTCGCCCTGTTCGAGGCGACCTCCGACGGGCTGGTGCCGCGGCTGATCCAGGTCGAATCGCAGGACGGGCCCCCCGTCGTGTTCCGCCCCGACGGCACCGACGCCTGGCGGCTGGGGCGGCTCTACTTCGGCGCGGCGGACATGCTGGTGCACGAGGTCGTCGCCCACTACCAGTGGACCCACGTGCTGGGGGAGACCCTGGCGATCGTCACCGCGCGCAACCTGCCCTGGGAGCACCCCCTGCGCGGTCTGCTGGCGCCTCACCTGCGTGGCACGCTGATGCAAAACGCCAACGCGGCCCCGCTCCTGGTGGCCGACGGCGGGCTCTTCGACCGCTGCTTCGCCGGCGGCGACTGCAAGCACCGGCTGCTGGAGTGGGGGGCGGCGAACTGGAGCTGGGAGCGCATGATCCTGCCCCGCGCCATCGCGGGCCGAGGTTTGGAGGGCCTGGAGGACATGCCCTACCGCGACGACGCGCTGCTGCTCTGGGATGCGATCACGGCCTACGTTCGGGGCTTCGTGGAGCTTTGGTACGACGCCGACCGCCTGCGCGGCGATCAGGAGCTGCGGTCCTGGTCGCAGGAGCTCCACGACGCGCTGGGCACGCCGCTGGCGGAGGACCGGGAGACGCTGATCGAGCTGCTCTCCGGCGTCGTCTTCAACCCCGTCGCCCACAACCTGGTGAACGCGCCGCAGTACGACACCTTCGGCTTCCCCATGGGCTCGCCGGTGGCGCTGCACGTCCCGGTGCCCACCCGCCCCGAAGACGTCGACCGCGACATGCTGCTGCGCGCCCTGCCCCACACCGGCGACTCCCTGCAGGCCACCCGCGCCACCTGGGGCTTCACGCTGCAGTACGACCGGTTCGGGCGCCACCTGGAGCCCCCGCTGCCCGCAGGCAGCCCCGCGCTGGTGTCCGACCTGCGCGACGCGCTGGCCCACGCCGAGGAGACGATCTTGACCAGAAACGCCGGACGACGCTTCGAGTACCTGGCCGCCCTGCCCAGCCGGGTCGGCAACTCGGTGGACGCCTGATGGCCCGCCGGGGACCCTACGGAGCCGGACGGGGCGATCGCCGCACGGTGGTGCGGCGGGACAGCTGGTTCGAGCGCAACCCGGTCACCGTCGTCTCCGTGACGCTGGCCGCCCTCTTCCTGGTGGGCACGCCCCAGGTCCGCCTGATCCTCTTCGACCTGCCCCAGTTCGCCACCCTGGGTCTCTCCCGGAGCGGTGTGGCCGCGGCGGCGCTGTGGGTCTACTTCTTCCTGCTCTTCGGGGCCTACTTCGCCATCGCCTGGTCGATGCTCGACGCGCGCCCCCTGGAGGCAGAGGCCGCCGACCCCGTGCGGCCCGGCGTGCTCGGCTGGCCCCAACGCTGGGTGCGTCGCCTGCAGCGCATCGTCGAGCCGTTCCTGCCCTTCCTGCTGGTCTCCCCGGCCCAGCGCATGAACCGCGGCAGCCGCCGGGCCCTGGGCGTCCTGCTCCTGCTGTTCGGGGCGGTGCCGCTGCTGCCCTTCACCCGGGGGCTGGTGCAGTTGGCGCCCATCGCCCTGGACCGGGTCTGGCCCCAGGTCTTCGGGGTGGCGCTGGTGCTGATGGGGCTCTGGCTCGGTCTGGCGCGGCTGCCCGGGGACCCCGGCCGGCCCCGCCTCCCCCGGGAGCAGGCCCTCTGGGACCACCGGGTCGCCCTCAGCCTGCTGGCCGGCCGCTGCGTCGAGCTGCTGCTGACGGGCACGGTGGTGGGCGAGCTGATCTGGTGGACCGTCGACAGCCTGGTGCAGAACGCCTCCTGGCGGATCTTCACCCTCTGGGGCAGCTGCCAGATGGCCTTGTTCATCGTCCTGTTCGGGCGGCTGGCCGACGCCGCGGGCCGCAAGGCCTGGACCCGCCTGCTGATCGGCGGGGCGGCGCTGACGCTTCTGATGATGATGTCGTCCAGCATCGCGCGCATCGGCCTGGAGGTGCACGCCCAGACCGGCAGCCCCCGGGCGCGCGTGTTCTCAGCGGTCGACCACGAGCACAACCAGGCCAGCGACCGGGTGCGGGTGGATGCGCTGACCGCGGAGTGGTTCGACCGCGTGGACGCCCGCCTGGACTCCATGGGTGACCCCAACCACCCCGTGGTCTTCGTGGCGGCGTCGGGCGGCGGCTCCCGCGCGGCGATCTGGGCCACCTGGGTCCTCGAAGCCCTGGAGCGCACGCTGCTGCCCGGCGAAGCCCCCGAGGGCGCCACCCTGGCCGACCGCGTGCTGTTCATCTCCAGCGTGTCCGGCGGGAGCCTGGGCGCGGTGCACTGGGCCCTGGGCGAGGACGAGTACTACCCGGGACTGGAGCGGCCGGAGAAGAGCCTGCGGCTGGTGAACACCCCCGTGCCGGAGCTGGAGGACGGCTACCGCGAGCTCCGCGCCAGGACCTGCGGCGACGGCACCGGGCTGCCGGCCTGGGCCCTGCGCTGCGAGCCGGGCAGCGCCAGCCTCTTCGACCCCCTGATCTGGCCGGCGGCGAGCGCCCGCGCGGACGAGATGTCCACGGACTTCAACGCGCCGACGCTGCGCGGCATGGTCCTGCCCTGGGTGGCCCGGGGTCAGTCCCTGGAGCGCTTCTGGCGCAGCCACTTCCGCTGGACCGTCCCGCCCCTGCAGACCCCCGCCGGGGGCCGGCCCCGCTACGACGCCCACGGGGAGCTTGTTGCGCGCAGCGGGCCCCCCGCCGCCCCGGACGGGAACGCCGCGTCGGTGGTCGCCCCCCCTGCCCCACCGCCGCTGCTGCTGGTCAACGCCACGGAGGTGCACACCGGCTTCCGCCTGGTCGCCGGCCTGCCCGCCCTGCCCCCAGGCCTGCTGTGGGATCAGGGGTCGCCGGAGCACATGCCCCGGGCCCCCGACGAGTCCGAGGCCGCCTACCGCGGGCGCGTCTACTGGTCCAACCTGGACGACCCCGACGGCCCCAAGGCGCGATCGGTGTCCGACATCGACCCCTACCTGGCGGTGCACCCGGCCGAGGCCGTGCGCATGTCGGCCAACTTCCCCTGGGGCTTCGACCTGCCCGCGCTGCGCGTGCCCATGGACCACAAGGACCGTTGGGGCGTCGAGCAGGACGTGCTGGTGGTGGACGGCGGGGTGCTGGACAACACCGGCATCGACGCCGTCAACGCCCTCATCGTGCGCCTGGACCACCTGGCCCACTCCCCGGAGGCGCCGCCCCGCCTGGCCGATCGGAGCCGACGGCTGCTCGCTCGCCTGGCGCGGCGGGGCGTGGTGCTGCTGGAGATCGACTCCGGGAGCAAGCCCCAGGCGCCCGGCCTGGCCGACCGCGCGCTGCGGGATCTGCTGATGCCCGTCAGCGCGCTGTCCGAGGCCGCCTACGTGCGCGAGCGGGCCTCCCGCGTGGAGTACATGTCCACCCTGCAGCGGGTGCTGGGGGAGAACGCCGAGGAGCTGGTGCGCGATCGCCTGGTGGAGGCCACCACCGGCGAGCTCTTCCGGGTCCAGGAGGCGAGCGGCGCGAAGTCCGCCGCGGCGCAGCGACGGCGGGCGGACTACCTGTCCCAGCGCCTGGGCCTCACCTACGCGTCCTTCGAGGGGCTGGACTTCGGGGCCCTCAAGGGCTTCGGCCTGGGGATGGTCGCCGGGATCATGGACCAGCAGACCGAGAAGAAGGTGATGGAGGAGGAGACCCAGCGCGCCCGGGAGGTGGTTGGCGCCCGCGTCGCCCACGTCACCTACACGGCCAACCGGGGGGAGAACATCATGACGGCCTGGGCCCTCACCCCCGCCCAGAAGGGCGAGCTGCTGTTCCGGTTCGTGTTCGAGCACGCCATCGAGCGCGAGGAGCTCCTGGAGGACTGGCAGACGCTGCGCGGAGAGAACCAGCTGTTGGAGCGGGTGATCGCGGGCAGCCAGGACGAGGACTCCGACGCCATGCTCTCCCTCATCGGCCAGCTCAGCGAGGACCAGGAGTCCGTGGCCGACGACGAGTACCGGGACGCCGTGGGGCTGCAGGACGAGCGAGCGCGCCTGTGGCTGCGGGAGGAGGGCACCGTCTTCACCCAGCGCGAGCCGCCCACCCCCCAGGCCGGCTGGATGTTCCTGGGCTCGGGCCAGGGCCAGGGCTCCGACTTCGAGTGGGAGACGCTGTACGTGGAGATGCCGGCCGGCCTCACCTTGAAGCCCGACGAGATGGAGTTCAGGGACTTCCGGCTGGGGCGGCGGGTCCGCCTGCGCGCCGGCCTGCCCAACGTCGCGGGGCTGCTCCCCGACCGGGTCGGCACCGCGGCGAAGGGCGCCCTGGTCAAGCTGGGCGGGGTGCGTCAGTGGCTGTCCAGCGACGGCGAGCCGAGCGGCCTGTACTTCGCCCACATCCCGCCCCTCCCGCAAGAGAAGTGACATCGCCCCTCCCCGAACCCCAGAGTGGGGTCGGAGACCGCCCATGAGTACGCCCCGACACGCCCCCCTCTTCGTCGCCCTGGCCCTGCTCGCCGCCGGCTGTCCGGCCCAGGAGCCCAGCTACGAGGGCGACGAGCCCGGCGAGTGCGCAGACGACGCCGACAACGACCGCGACGGCCTGTTCGACTGCGAGGACCCGGACTGCGACGGCGCCGCCTCCTGCGGGGACGACGACGACGCGGCGAACGACGACGACGCGGCGAACGACGACGACGCAGCGAACGACGACGACGCGGCCGACGACGACGACGCGGCCGACGACGACGATGCAGCCGACGACGACGACTCCATGAACCCGGCGACCGCCTGGCCCGACGCGGTCTTCGCGCCCTTCGTGGACGCCAGCCTCTACCCGGTCATCGAGTTGGCGACCGTCTCCGCGGCCACCGGCCTGCGCTGGTTCGCCCTGGGCTTCGTCGTCTCCGACAACACCATGGGGGGCTGCACGGGCTCCTGGGGCACCTACTACTCCATCGACGACGGCCCGGACTCCTGGGGCCCGAACGGCCAGTACTACCTCTACGACCAGATCGACGCGATGCGCGCGGCGACGGGCGGCGACGTCATCGCCTCCTTCGGCGGGGCCGCCAACAGCCCCCTGGCGTCGACCTGCACCGACGTGCCCAGCCTGGTCGCCGAGTACACCCGCGTCATCGACGCCCTGGACCTCACCGCCATCGACTTCGACATCGAGGGCTACTGGGTCGCCGACGCCGCCAGCCGAACCCGCCGCAACGCCGCCATCGCAGCCCTGCAGGCCAACTTCGCCGCCGCGAGCCGACCCCTGGCGGTCTGGTACACGCTGCCGGTGCTGCCCAGCGGCCTCACCCCCGACGGGGTGGCGGTGTTGGACGACGCGCTGAGCCAGGGCGTGGACATCGCCGGCGTGAACATCATGACCATGGACTACGGCGACGGCGCAGCGCCCAACCCGGCGGGCCAGATGGGCGAGTACGCCATCCAGGCGGCAGAGTCCCTGCACGCGCAGTTGACCACGCTGTACGCCAACCACTCGCTGACGATCAGCGCCGCCGCGCTCTGGAGCAAGGTGGGCGTGACGCCGATGATCGGGCTCAACGACGTGATCACGGAGACCTTCGACCTGGTGGACATGCAGCAGGTGGTGGACTTCGCCGACCTGCACGACCTGGGCATGCTCTCCATGTGGTCGCTCAACCGGGACCACCCCTGCCCCGCCTCCACCTACGTCGAGCTGACCTGCTCCAGCACGGCCGACCAGAGCGCGGACTTCGAGTTCAGCGCCATCGGCAGCACCTACGGGGAGTGATCGCGGCCCGGATCCGGGACCAGGATCAGCCTCCCCGCGCCACCAGCCCGCTCAACAGCGCCTCCACCGCCGGCAGATCGTCCAGCAGCTGCTGGTGCGCGACGGTGCTGGTGGCCGACTGCAGCTCCAGGTCGCCCGGCGGAAAGGTGCTGGGCACGGACACGGACCCGTCGCCGTCGATGGAGGGCCCCGAGCGAAAGTCCCAGCCCCGCACCGACGCCGGCCCGCCCTTGATCGCCGCCTGCACCGAGCCGTTGCCGACCCCCGACAGCACCGCCAGGGGCGGCAGGGACTCCGGATTGGGGTGAGGCTCGTCCAGCCGCGCGCGCGTGGTGGCCGAGGCCTCCAGGGCCCGCCGGAGGTGCGCAAGCCAGGGCTCCGGGTCCCGATCGGGATCGGCGAAGACCCCCAGGCCCTGCCGCTGCCAGGAGGACGCGTCGTACCAGGAGTGATCGGCGCCCTGGACCTGGGCGTCGCCGGCCGGGAAGAACGCGTGAGGCGCGGTCCAGGATCCGTGGGCGACGACGTCGGCGATGCGGCTGTTCAGGCCCATTCGGTGGCCGGCGTGCATGCCCCCTCCGAAGGAGATGCCGGGGCCGAAGGGCACGCCCACGAACAGCACCCCCGACACCAGGTGCGGGTGCTCCCGCAACAACAGCCAGGAGACGAGCCCACCCATGGAGTGCGCCACCAGCCGCGCCGGGCGCCCGTGCCGGTCGGCCAGGGCTTGCAGGTGCACGCGCAAGCGCTCCACCGACTCGGGCAGGTCGCGGCGCCAGTCGTAGGCCAGGGGCTGGAAGTCGCAGGAGCGCGCCGCCGCCCAGCGCAGGAAGCGGCGGTAGACGGGCACGCCCAGCACGGCGTCCAGGGGGCCGTCGGGCACCAGATCGTCGCGATCCTGGCCGGCCTCGCTCCAGGTGATGGGCGAGGTCAGGGGGCGACGATCGATGCCCAGGGCCTGCAGCGGGCTGATCCACCGCAGCCGACCCGCCCCGTCCAGCATGCGACCGCCGAGGATTCCGTGCACAAAGACCAGGGGGGCGTCGTCCATGCCCCCAGGGTAGCCGCGGCGCGCCGTCGGGAGCCCGAAGGCCCCAAAGCGAGACGCCCGGCCGATGGACCGGGCGCCTCCTTCGCTTCAATCGGGCTCGATCAGCGCCGCGAGCGGCTCCGTCGACGCAGGAACAGGGGCAGGCCGAGCAAGCCCCAGAGCGCCGAGCCGCCCCCGGTGGAGGAGCAGGCGCAGCCGCCGTCGTAGCCGTCGCCGCCGTCGGGCAGCTGCAGGCCCAGGCCGCCGTCCTGGATGGTGCCCTCGCCGGGCTGCAGGTAGTCGGGCACGCCGTCGCCGTCGCTGTCCTGGGGCTGCGTGGGCTCCCAGCCGGCCTCCTGGCCGTCGGACACGCCGTCGTTGTCGCTGTCCTCGTCCAGGTAGTCCGGCAGCCCGTCGCCGTCGGTGTCGACGGGGTCCTCGGGGTGGCCGACCTCCACCGAGTCGGGGATGCCGTCGTTGTCGCTGTCGCTGTCCTGGAAGTCGGGGATGCCGTCCAGGTCGCTGTCCAGGGGCATGTCCGGGTCGTCGCCCACCTCGTCGGCGTCCAGGATCCCGTCGCCGTCGGAGTCGTCGTCCAGGAAGTCCATGATCCCGTCGCCGTCCATGTCCGCCGATCCCTCGACCGAGTCCAGGATGCCGTCGTTGTCGGAGTCGTAGTCCGTGTAGTTGGGCAGGCCGTCGCCGTCGGAGTCCTCGAAGCCCTCCAGGTAGTTCGGGATCCCGTCGCCGTCGGCGTCCGTGTACTCGTCGCCCCAGGGGTCCGCGGGGTCGATGACGTCGGGCTCCACGCAGACGGCGGTGGATGCGTCGCAGATGCCCACGTCGCAGCCGGAGACGGTGCAGTCGGTCTCGCAGGTGCCGGACTCGCCGCAGATGAGCGTGCCCGAGCAGTCCGTGGACATGCTGCAGCCGGCGCCCACGCCCGCGCTTCCGGTGGGGCCCTCGTAGACCCAGCGCACCGCGTCGTAGGCCAACCAGCCGCCGTCCGACGGGGTGAGGTTGGTCAGGGAGACGTAGCCGCGGGGGCCGGCCACGAACTTGAAGGGCATGTCGAAGAGGGACACCCAGGAGCCCTTGGCGGCCTCCAGGTCGACCATCTTGAGCGCGTGGCCCCCGTGGAAGGCGACGTCGAAGATCGCCGCCGTGGCCAGATCCGTGGAGGTCTCCGGCACGAAGGCCTCCAGGCTCCACTTGCCGGTGTGGGAGATCCACGGCCCCCACTTGCCCACCGCGAGCTCGACCAGGTTGCTGTAGGGCGGGGCGGTCAGGAACTCACCGGTTGAGCCGCCCACCTCCGTCAAGGCCGAGGCGGCGCCGGAGACCAGCGCGAAGGAGCTGTCCCGGGTGCTGCTGGTGATGTTCTCGTCCACGCAGGGGTTCCAGGTGGGGTCCGGCTCGTCGCCGGGGCCCGAGGGACCGCTGGGGCTGTCGTCGTCGTCGCCGCCGGCCCAGGAGGAGGCGCCGGTGCAGGCGTTGTCGTCCACGCCCTCGAGCATGGGGAAGGGGTCCACCCCGGCG
>CALCXL010000099.1 GCA_937907595.1 uncultured Pseudomonadota bacterium | reverse complement strand
GACTGGGAGGAGGACAGCGACGACGACGACGTCGACGACAACGAGGACGGCGACCCCGACAACTTCGTGCCCGGCGATGGGGACCTGCTCAGCGCCGGGATGAACGGCGCCGAGAGCGCGGTTTACGACGGCAGCGCCGTGATCACCGTGGACCTCGTGCTGCAGACCGTCTGCTGCAATTTCTAGGCAGAGCCGTCGGGGCTGAAGAGCGGATGGCTCGGCCTCGTAGGCCCGCTCTGCGCGCCGCGCTGATCCCGCTGTGCGCGCTCGCCGCCTGCGTCGACTCGGCGGAGCCGCCGGACTGGCCCCCCGAGGCCACGGTGGGCGCGGAGGTCTCCTGCGCGTCACCCACCGCCGGCTTCGATCGTCTGCGCTCCGAGGGCCCCGAGCGCGGCTTCGGGCTCTCCTTGGCGCCCATGCCCGACCAGGGCTGCGTGCCCCTCTCGGGCGGGGTGGTGGCGGAGGATCTGGATGGGGACGGGGACGTCGATGCGCTACTCCAGAACGTGGCCGGCTTCCCGCACCTCTTCGAGAACGACGGCAGCGGCCACTTCGAGCAGCACGACACCCCCTTTGACGCGCTGGCCGCGCACGGGCGGCGGATCTACGGGCAGGCGGCGGTGGATCTGGACGGCGATCGGCTGCCGGAGATCGTGCTCTACGGCCCGAGCCTCGTGCTCGTGGCCCAGAACCTGGGGGGCCTGACCTTCGGCCCCCCTGAGCCCATCTACGATCTCCCGGATCCACCCTGGGCCTGCATCCACGGCGTGGCCTTCGGGGACGTTGACGGCGACGGCGACCTCGACCTCTTCCTCCCCCAGGCGGACGTCCTCGAGACGCGGCAGTCCAACTGGCTCTTCAACCCGCCCGGCGGCGGGCCGGACCTCGTCCTCGTCCACGACGGCGCAGACTGGCGGCAGGCCGCGGCGCTGAACCCGGCGGCGGGATCGAACGTCTCGCTGCTGGCGACGTTCACCGACCGGGACGGCGACGGCGACTTCGACGTGCTGTCCCCCGCGGATCGCGCCTTCGAGTACCCCGGGCGCGTGGCTTTCTACCGCAACGACGGCGGCCCCGCCCTCGTGGACGACGCGCCCGACGTGGGCGCCGCGGTCGACGTCAGCGGCATGGGCATCGCCACGACCGACTTCAACCACGACGGCCTGCTCGACTACTGCCTCACCGACCAGTACCCGCAGGTGCGCTGCCTCACCAGCATCGCGGAGACAGGTCGCTGGGTCGAGTCCGGGACCGCGATGGGCCTCGTCGCCGATCCCGGCGCGCACCCGGGCTTCGAGGGCGAGCAGTGGGAGGCCTGGTCCATCGAATTGGTCGACCTGGACAACGACGGCTGGCAAGACGCCGCGGCGACCGCCGGCTGCCCCGCCCCGCCGCCCCCCCCCGAGCAGTCCGTGCGCCCCGACGCGCTGTGGCAGGGCCGGGACGGCGGCCAGACCGTCGCCTTCGACGACCGGTCGGCTTCGACCGGCTTCAACCTCGGGGAGGGGCACTACGGCATGGCCGCCGCGGACTTCAGCGGGGACGGCTCCGTCGATCTGCTGATCGGCGCGCGCTCGGGGCAGCCCGTGTTCTGGGACAACCCCTGCGGTCCGGGCGCCTGGCTGGAGGTAGAGCTCGTCGGCCTCCCCGCAAACCCCCGGGCGTTCGGCGCGCGGGTGACGGTGGACTGGGCAGGCGGCCGCAGCGAGGTCCAGGAGATCCAGGGCCCCCGCGGCCTGGGCCAGTCGCCGGCCCGCCTGCACTTCGGCCTGGGGGACGTCGACGAGGTCGAGAGCGTCAGCATCCGCTGGCCCTCGGGCGCAGACACCGTCGTCGAGCGGGTCCCCACCCGCCGCGTGCTGACCGTGGAGCACCCTCCGGAGGGGTGATCGCCCAGGCTCCTACGGCGCCAGGGCGTGCCGCACGTCGATGCGACGCCGCGCCGGCACGTCCTCCGCCACCGTGCGGCTGCCGTCGGGCCAGCCGACCTCCACCCGGTCCGCCGCCTCCGCGCCGCCCAGCCCGAAGTGCAGGACCGCGGGCCCCTGGCCCGACACGCGCAAGTTGTGCAGCTCCTGCAGCTGGATGCCGCCCGCGGTCGTGACCTCGACCCGCGCCCCGAAGCCGTCGACGTTGCCGGGCGGGCCGGTGAGGTCCACCTGCAGCCACGAGCCCTCCGTGCAGCGGTTCATGTAGAGCTTGGGGCGCCCCGCGTAGGGCCCGATGACGACGTCGAGCGCCCCATCGCGATCCAGGTCCGCCGCGGCGATCGTGTAGTGCGGCGCGGGGTCGTCCAGTCCGAGCTCGTCCCCCACGTAGTCGAAGGCGCCGTCGGCCCGACCGCGCCAGACCTGATCGGCCTGGTCGGGCCAGGGGAAGGCGAAGGGGTGCGACGGGTCGGTGATGATCGGCGGGGGCGGCGACCCGACGGCCCAGGCGTCGAGCGCTCCGTCGTTGTCGAAGTCGAGCAGCTCCAGCCCCCAGCCCGACCAGATCCACGGGATGCCGTCGGCCGAGGGGGGCCCCGCGCTGCCCGTGTCCAGCCCCCGGGCCAGGCCCCCCTCCACGTAGCCGCCGTCGCTGCTGAGCAGGCAATGGACCCGGTCGTCGGTGAAGCAGTAGTCGGGCAGCCCGTCCGCGTTGAGGTCCGCAGAGCCGATGCCCATGGCCGAGATCGGCAGGGCGGCCCCCAGCTCGGGCGCGTCGTTGACCAACCGGAGGTCGCCGTCGTTGCGGTAGAAGGGCTGCGGAGGGAGTCCGAAGGGGCGATCCGCGCCGAGGAGGAGGTCCAGGTCGCCGTCGCGATCGCGGTCCGTGAAGATGCCGCCCAGGGAGAGGCCGGGCTCGGGGCCGGGGCTCAACTCCAGGCCCGGCGACCACGGCCCCGCGGCGCCGGGGTTGAGGAGCACCAGGTCCAGTGTCCCCTCCCCGGGCACGATGGCCGAGGGGATCCAGCCCTCCTC
>CALCXL010000098.1 GCA_937907595.1 uncultured Pseudomonadota bacterium | reverse complement strand
AGTTCCCCTCTCGGCGCTCGAGACCGGCGCACGTCGCGCCGGAGGCCTGGGGCTCAGCGCCGCTCAGGCTGGCGAGCGTGGCCGCGTCGAGCCTGGCGTTGTGGGAGACGCAGAGCGGGCCGCCGAGCCGCAGATTCGGGGGGAGGTGAACCCCGGTCAAGGCCGGGTTGTGGCGCACGATGGCGCCGATGTTCAGCTCCGCCAAGGCGCTGAACATCACGGCCTCGAGCACGGCGTTGTCCCTCACCACCAGGGGCCCCTCCAGGCGCCGCAGCTTCGGCGCGACCACCCGCCGCAGGGACTCGCTGTCGCGGATCTCGAGGTTGCCGCCGGCCTCCTCCAGGGCGGGCAGGTCGATCTCCACCAGGGATCCGTTCGCCTCCAGGTCGAGGTACTCGTCGACGCTGTGAAGCACCGGCAGCTCGAGCCTCGCCATGGCGGGGTTGGAGTCGATCCAGAGGCCGCCCGCCACGTGGGTGAGGGAGGGCAGGGACAGCGTGGGACCGATGCCGGTCCCTTCGATGCCGAGGGAGCCGGCGACCTCGCCCAGGTGGTCCAGTTTCAGCGTCGTGAGTTTCTCGTTGGGGTGGATCTCGGTGGGGCCGCCGATGCGGCCGAGTCGCCGGAGGTCGACGGAGCCGAGCTCGGGGTTGCTGCGGAGCTGGAAGCCGCCCGCGATCTCGGCCAGGGCGGGAAGGTCGAGCGCGCGCAGCCGGGCGTTGTCGTTGATGACGAGCTGCCCCCCGATCGCCAGGAGCGAAGGGAAGGAGAGGCGATCGAGGTCATGCACCCCCACCACCTCCACGGCGTTGCGCACCCGCTTCAGCGAGGCCATCGAGAAGTCCGGGGGGGACTGCTCGACCCGCAGGCCGCCCGCGACCTCGGACACACAGCGCAACGCCTCGGCAAGGTTCGGCTCCGTCGACGCGATCACGAGATCGCCCAGCCGAACCGAGGCGCCCGCACACAGCCGCGTGGCGTCGGCGAGCGATTCGATGCGCGTCGCCTCGAAGGTAAAGGGGCCGGGAGACTCCACGGGCCGGCGGATCCCAAGGCCGAGCAGCAGGCCCAAGACCAGCCCGACGAGGCCGCCGACCAGGGCCGCCGCAGCGACCCGTCGATCGGGGCGAGGCTCTCCGCCTGCGCTCGGCATCACGATCCTCCGTCCTCCGGCCCGCGAGTCTACACCGCCCCCGGCGGCGCCCGTCCCCTCTCCATCCTCCGTACCCATCCGTCCGGCTTCTCCGCACCAGGCGAACGGCTCGGAGGCTTCCTGCACGGGTCGATCCGCGTCATCGACGTGGGGCCGCGGCCGCTCGCGCATCAACGCAGCCACCTGCTGGCGGAGGGCGAGGTTCTCCAGGACGAGGTCTGCTCGAGACCGGGCCAGCCCCCGGACGATCCGGACGATGACTGCGACGAGCGCGACGAGGAACCGGGGGATCGTGAGCATTGCCGCGGATCTTCGCGGCCTCCGGCCGGGATCTCAAGCGAGCAGGAGTGCCGCACCTGCCTGATCTTGCAGGCGAATTTGCACCCTGAAGGCACAGGACAGAGATCAAGCAGGCGCTGTTCGAAGACGCCTGACCGCCCGCGCCAACACGGCCCTGCGCGACTCCACCGCCCAAGGCGCCCGCACAAGCGCGCTGACCTCCAGCCCCTCGCCCTGGCCTTCGAACGTGGCGCGGTGGCCTCGACGCACCAGCACCGCCGGCGCGGCCTGTTCGTCCTGGCGGCTCAACTTCGCGAAGTGTGTAGCGCGGCCGGGGGTGCTAACGATGGGCGGGAGGGGCAGCCACTCGCCGCCTTCGTGGATGGGGATCGAGAAGCGCGCGCCCAGCGCCGTCGCCGCCCGCACCGCGTCGCCGGGGCTCATCACCACCTTGCAGCCGCAGACTCGGGTACCGCTGACCGGCAGCAACGCGATGTCGACGGGGTGCTCGCGACCGACCGCGGCGAAGCTGCCGGACCACGTCGCGTCGCCGCCGAAGTAGACGGACACGCCCCGATACTCGAACAGGTAGTTGACCTGCCGAGGGCCCCTTTGCGCGTGGGAGCATTCCACGGAGCGCACCAACAGCTCCCCTATTCGCCGCTGGGCGCCGGCGGGCATCTCGCTCCCGGCCACCCCGGCTCGCACAAAGCGCTCGCTCGACCCCGCTGGCCCCACGAAGGGGACGGCGGGGTTGTTGCGCAGCAGGTGCCGTGCGCAGTGGTCGCTCCAGTGGTCGGGGTGGAAGTGGCTGACGGCGACCAGATCGACCGCAGGCAACGCGTCGATGGGCACCCCCGCCCGCCGCAGGGCCGGCCAGCCGGCCAGGTTCCGGTTGAACCAGGGATCCGTCAGGACCCGGATCCCATCGAACTCCAACAGCAGCGTCGACGCGCGGATGAGGGTGATGCGCAGCAAGGGCGCCCAGTGTCGTCCGCGATGACGCGTGCGGCAAGGCAGACGCCCCCACGGCCGCGCTCACCCAGGTGGAAGGTCAGGTCGCGGAGCAAGGCGGAACCAGGGCAGCCCGTCGTGCCATGATCCGGGCGCGGGCAGCCTCACCCAGCTCGCGCGAGCTGCCTACGTCGTCTCCGCCGCGCTGCTCGCCGCGATCGTCCCTCCGGCCCAGGCCGCCGGGCTCGGCGACGCCTGCCTCGGGTGAGACGACGAGCCGCCCCCCGCCGTCGACGTCTGCCTCGAGCGGGTCGACGCCGTCCTGACGTCTCCCCAGGCCGCCGACACCCCCCTGGGCCGCCGCGCCCTGATCGGGTTCCGCGCCCAAGCCCGCCGCCTCGCCGGGGACGACCGCGCCGACGCGCTCTAGGAGCGGGCGCGAGGCTCGACGCCACCGACGGCGAGGCCAACCTCGAGGTCGCCCGGCTGCGCGCCGGCGCCGGCCGCTACCCCGAGGCGGAGGAGCTGGCCGTGCGCGCGGCGCAGATGGGCCAGGCGCGCAACAACGTCTTCATCATCAAGGAGGCGCGCACCCTGCTCGCTCGGGTCGAGCTCCAGAGCGGAGACAGCGCCGCCGCCGGCGACCTGTTCCGCGCTGGCGGCGGCGAATGGGACGGCACGCACCCCTGCGACGGAACCCACCGCGGCTGCGCCCGCCAGGGCTTCGGGGCGCTGTACGGCACCCTCTCGGAGCCCGCCGCAAGCGCGTCGCAGCTGGACCACGCCGCCGCCGTCGACGCCTTCATCACCGGCCGGACCGAGCGCCTCCCCGCCTGGGCCGACACGGCCGGAGACGACGCCGAGCGCTGGAGCCTGCGGGCGCTGCTGCTCCGGCAGAAGCGGTCCTACGAGCGGGTCGACGCCCTGCTCGCCGCACCACCGGTGGGGGTGACCCCGGGGGAGGTTGCGGTGGTCCGCGCCCACCTCGCGATCGTGCGGCAGGACTTCGAGGCCGGCGTCGCGGCGGCGGACGCGGCGACCTCGGGCGACCCCGGCGCGAGCCCGCCCGCTCGCCCGCAGCGCAGACCTCGCCCACGGCGGGGCGCGCAGCAACCGCGATGAGCACGGGCGGGCAGTCGAGGCGTTGAGCCGGCTGACCCTGCGGGAGCCGGACGACCTGCTCGGCCTCGGTCGGCTGGCAAAAGCAGTACGAGCGGGTGCGCACCCCCGCGATCACGGGCACCGTCGGGGGCCCCGGACCGGCCAGCCCTGCGGGACCTGTTGCTCGGCTCACTGGAGGAGGTCGCCGGCTTCCTGGGCATGAAGGGCAACGACATCGCCCCGGTGCTTGGCCTGCCGACGCTCCGGGGGGTGCGCAGCGAACTGTGGGTCCACAGCCGGTGACCGCGAGCACGACGAACGACAGGTTCAGCAGCCAGAAGCGGAACAGCCGGCGGAGGAGGCGCGCGGCGGAAGACTGCCCGTGCGGTTGCGCGGGTGCCTCCGGGTGCCTCCGTGTGCTACTTGTGATGCATGGTAGGACGCCTCCGATCGCGCCTCCCGGTGCTGAACAGCCTGCTCCCGGGGCCGCGCCTCGAGCCGATCCGCCCGGGCTCCGATCTGCTCAACGCCGACGCCCCGGACCCGGCGCTGGGGCCCGGTCGGTTCCCCCGCGTCAAGAACAACGAGATCGCGCTGATGTTCAGCGGCGGCGTGGACAGCACGGCCTCGGCGGTGATGCTCGCCGAGCACTACGACAAGGTGCACCTCGTCACGTACCGCAACGGCTACGGGCACTGGTACCACCACCGCAGCCAGATGCGCGTGGACGAGCTCAACCGGCGCCTGGGCGATCGCTTCACGTTCTCGCTGATCACGACCAAGGGCTACTTCGACGACGTCGTGGTCCACTCCGTGCTCGACGACTACAAGCGCTACCGCAGCGGCTTCATCTGGTTCATGGGCTGCAAGATGGCCATGCACATGCGGACCGTCCTGTTCTGCCTGGAGCACGGGCTCGCCCGCGCGACCGACGGCAGCAACAGCGACACGTCGGAGATGGTCGAGCAGAGCCTGCTGTCGCTGTCGCTCATCCGGTTCTTCTACGAAGACCACACGGTCGACTTCGGCACGCCGGTCTACGAGATCCGCCGGGCCGAGTCGCGGGAGCTGATCAAGGAACTCGACATCCGCATGGGAGTGCAGGTCATGGACCGCCACCTGTGCATCCAGCCGACCTGCGTCGCGGGCGAGCTGTACTACTTGCCGTACCTGTTGATGAACAAGCCGGTGAACCACGACGAGCAGCAGGTCTCCGCCTTCATCGAGGAGAAGGAGGAGATCTGCCGGCGCATCATGGGCGCATGTTTGGCGGATCGCGGGATTGACCTGGGCGCGCTGCTCGCCGATCGGCGGCAACAGCTCGAGCAGGCGACCGCCGACGGAGGGGAGCGCTGATGGCCCGCTGCTGCGGTGGCAAGAACGCCGGCAAGCCGATCACCGTGCCCCGCTACCTGGCCGGGCTCGGGGTGTTCGTCGGCTACCACTCCGCCGTCGCCGTCGGCATGACCGCGGTCTGCGCCGCCCTCCCCCGCCTCGCCCACGTCCGAGACTTCCACCGCACGGTCTTCAAGGACGAGCTCAAGGAGATCCTGCGTCGCGACGGGATCAACGTCGGCGGCCTGCTCCGCCCGACCGAGGTGGACGCGTTCTGCGAGGTCCCGCTGCCGGAGTTCTAGCAGCGTGCGGCGTATTTGCGACCGAGGCCCGTGGGGGCCAGGCGGTCGAG
>CALCXL010000097.1 GCA_937907595.1 uncultured Pseudomonadota bacterium | reverse complement strand
TGCCCGTCAGGGCGTCGGGGGAGAGGCTGGCGCGCTCTTCCACCACCAGGCGGATCTCGTCCTCCCAGTCGATGTCGTCGTAGGCCTCGGTGACCAGGCCCGCCTCCATGGCGTCGTCGGCCTCCATCAGCTCGCCGATGCGCTCGCGCAGGCCCTCGGCGTGGGACGGGTCGGCCAGGAAGCGGGTGTGCAGGCCGGTCAGGCCGTTGCCCATGGGCAGCACGCCGAAGTTCATGGGGGTCAGGCCGATGGCGACGCCCTCCTCCTCGAACAGGTAGGAGCGGTCGGCGGCGAGCGTGATCTCGAAGAAGGAGCCCACGAAGGCGCTGCCCTCCTCGATCAGGGCAAAGAAGGTCTTGGCCGTGACGTCCATGCGCTTGAGCACGCGCTTGATGTTCCCGGTGACCTCCCGCACGAACCAGTCGTCCTGGCGGGCCAGCAGCTGCTCGTCGTGCTTCTGGGCCACGGCGGGATCGCCGAGCACGCGCACGGTGACCACGCCCACGTCGGGGTGGTTCACGCGCAAGCGCAGCAGGGCGTCGTCGAACTCACGCCAGCCGCGCAGGGGAAACCAGTCGGCGCCCAGGTCGCGGGCGTCCTTCGGGACCTCGGGCAGGGCGTCGGGCAGCGTGAAGTCCAGCTGGGCGACGCGCTCCTGGGGGCCGAAGCGGAGCTGGACGTGGCGGTAGGTGATCGCCTCCTCCGTGATCTCCGGGTTCAGGGGGGTCAGGTCGATGCCCTTGCGCTCGGGGTGCCCGGCGCCGGCGATCTCCGCGGCGCGCTCCGCCACCTTCTGGTCGAACTGGCTGGTGGGGAACACGCCGTCCACCAGGTTCCACTGGACCGCCTTCTTGCCCTTGATGCCCTCGGCCAGGGTGCTGAAGACGTCGGCCAGATCGCGGCGGACCATGCGCTTGTCCACCACCCGGGTCAGCCCGCCGGTGCCGGGGAGCACGCCCAGGAAGGGGACCTCCGGCAGGGCGACGGCGCTGCGGCGATCGTCCACCAGGTAGATCTCCTCGCAGGCCAGGGGCAGCTCGTAGCCGCCGCCCGAGGCGACGCCGTTGAGGGCCGCGATCCAGGTCTGGCCCGAGTGCGCCGTGGCGTCCTCGATGTACAGCCGCGTCTCGTTGGTGAACTTGCAGAAGTTGACCTTGAAGGCGTGGCTGCTGCTGCCGAGCATGAAGATGTTGGCGCCCGAGCAGAAGATGCCCTCCAGGGCCGACGTGATGATCACGCAGGCGACCTCGGGGTGCTCGAAGCGCATGCGCTGCACGGCGTCGGCCAGCTCGATGTCTACGCCCAGGTCGTAGCTGTTGAGCTTGAGCACGTACCCGTCGCGCAGGCCCTGCTCCTCCTGGATGTTCAGGGAGACGCGGGCGATGGGGCCATCGACGTCGATCCGCACGTGCTTGTACTGCGACGGGTGGGTCTCGAAGTCGATGTTGAGGGAAGTGGTGGGTCCAGCCATGGCGCGGAGTGTAGGGGTGCGATCTGCCACGCGCAAGATAATGCTTCCATGATGACGGGCATAGAAATATAGTGCCGACCGTGAGCGAACTCAGCCCCGACGCAGCGGCCCTCCTCGTGCGCGTGGGCGAGCGCGTGCGCGCGCGGCGCTCTGAACTCGGCATGACGGCTCGGGAGCTGGCGCAGGGGGCGGGGTTGAGCCCGCGCTTTGTCTCGCAGCTGGAGAACGGCGCCGCCAACATCGCCATCGGCCGTCTGCTGGCCGTAGCCCTCGCCCTGGACCTGCCCCTCGCTGGGTTGGTGGCAGCCGCTCCGGGGGACGGCGGCGTGGCCTTGTTGGGCTTGCGGGGCGCCGGCAAGACGACGCTGGGGCGGTCCCTGGCCTTGCGGCTGGCCCTGCCCTTCGTGGAGCTGGACGAGCGCATCGAGGCGCAGGCGGGCATGACCGTCTCCGGCATCTTCCAGCTGCACGGGGAGGCCTGGTACCGCCGGGTGGAGTTCGAGTGCCTGCAGCGGCTGGTGGGGGAGGGGCGCTGCGTGGTGGCGCTGTCCGGCGGCATCGTGGGGCACGTCGACGCCTTCGACTTCGTGCGATCGCACTACCGCACGGTCTGGCTGCGGGCGCGGCCGGAGGAGCACATGGCCCGGGTGGTGGAGCAGGGGGACAGCCGGCCCATGACCGATCGCCGCGACGCCATGGCCGAGCTGCGGGCGATCCTGCGGGCCCGCGAGCCGCTGTACGCGCTGGCGGCCTGCACCGTGCAGACTTCGGGCCGCAGCGAGCAGGCGGCGCTGGACGCGTTGGTGGCGGCGGTGGCCTGAGCGGTGGGTGGTCGGGCCGGGGGGCGTCCGGTCAGCCGGGCTGCACCAGATCGCGGGTGATGTGCGCGACGCTGGGGCAGCCGCAGAGCGCCATGGCCAGGTCGAGCTCGTCGCGCAGGAGCTCGAAGACCCGGGCCACGCCCTCGCGGCCGCCGGCCCCCAGGCCCCAGAGGATCGGGCGGCCCAGGAGCACCGCGGAGGCGCCCCAGGCCAGGGCCTTGACCACGTCGACGCCGCGCCGGACCCCGCCGTCGATGAGCAGCTCCACGTCGCCGCCCACCGCGTCGGCGATGCGGGGCAGGACGTCGATGGTGCCGGGGGAGGTGTCCAACTGCCGGCCGCCGTGGTTGCTGACGACGATGCCGGCGGCGCCAGCGTCCCGGGCCCGGCGGGCGTCGTCGGCGCGGATCACGCCCTTGACCACCACCGGCAGGTCCGTGAGGGACTGCAGCCAGGCGATGTCCTTCCAGCTGAGCGCGGGATCGAGCAGATCGGCGAAGTAGGCGGCCAGGCCCGAGGCGCCCTGCCGCTCGTCCACGGCGCCGTAGCCGGCGGCCTGCAGGTTGCGCACCGCGAAGCCCTCGGGCAGGTGGAAGCGGTTGCGCACGTCGCGCTCGCGGCGGCCGAGCAGGGGGGCGTCGACGGTGACCACCAGGGCCTTGCAGCCGGCGGCCTCCACCCGGCGGACCAGGGCCTCGGTCGCGCCGCGGTCGCGGTAGACGTAGAGCTGGAAGAACACCGGGGCGCTCGTGGCGGCGACCACGTCCTCCACCGCCGTGTTGGACAGCGACGACAGGATCATCAGGCTGTCTGCGTCGCCGACGGCGCGGGCGGTGGCCAGCTCGCCGTCGGGGTGCGCGAGCTGGTGGAAGGCGGTGGGGGCGGCGCAGACGGGCAGGGAGATCCGGTGGCCCAGGACCGTGGTGGAGAGGTCGCGCTGCGAGACGTCGACCATCACGCGGTAGTGCAGCGCGACCTCCTCCCAGGCGCTGCGGTTGCGGCGCAGGGTGAGCTCGTCGTTGGCGCCTGAGGCGTAGTAGTCCCAGGTCATGGGATCGATGGCGGCTCGGGCCAGGGCCTCGAACTCGAAGACGTTGACGGGGGGGCTGGTCACGGGGGGAGTGTAGCGGCCGGCGTCGAAGATCAGTCCTTGGGTGCCGGGGGCGTCGCCGCGAGGCAGGCCGCGGTGGCCAGGATCTTCTTGCCGGCAGCCTTCTTCACGGGCAGCTCGTGCTTGTTGCCCAGGACCTCGAACTGCACCGCCTCCACGGCCGCGCCGGCCAGGCGGGACATCGTGGCGGCGTCGACGTCGAACTTGAGCAGCCACTGGGTGAAGACGGTGGAGTCGGTGGCGTTGAGGACGGCCTCGGAGGCCTCCCGCGACGTGAGCTCCAGCACGCCGCCACCCAGGGCGAACTTGGCGGGGTGGCCGGCGGGGAGCGGGGTGTCGGAGCCGCCGCGCTGCACCGTCATGGCCTGGAGCGTGGCGACGCCGTTCTCCTCGATCAGCGCCAGCTTGGTGTAGCCGCCGACGTCCAGGTTCACGATGGTCCCGCGGGTGGTCACGCCGAACTTGTCGGCGTGGGACTTGATGCCCTTGCAGGGGTCCGAACCGGCGTGCGCCAGGGGCGACGTGAGCAGGGTGGCGGCGAAGAGGAGGACGAACGGAATGCGCATGTAGGGTCTTTGCCCCGTTTCGCGGATCTGCGCAAGGACGGATTGGGGGCCGCCCCCCCCTCGATCGGGCAGGTCGCGGGCGGGGGCGCCGGGGCCTACCCTTCGCTCCCCAACCCCTGGAGCGCCCCCGTGTCCGACCTCGACCAGCCCTTTGTCCTGCGCAACGGCGTGCCCCTGCGCAACCGGATCGCCCTCGCCCCCCTGACCAACGGCCAGAGCGACGCCGACGGCACCCTGAGCGCCGTGGAGGCCCGCTGGCTGCTGCGTCGGGCGACCGGTGGCTTCGGCCTGGTGTCGACCTGCGCCACCTTCGTCAGCGAGGAGGGCAAGGCCTGGGCCGGGCAGCTGGGCATCGCCACGGAGGGGCAGGGGGAGGCGATGCGAGGACTCGCCGCCGATCTGGCGGCGGCCGGCGCCGTGGGGGTGGTGCAGCTACACCACGGCGGGGCCAAGGCGGAGCTGGCGCCCACGCGGCTCAGCACCGTCGACGCCGAGGGGCAGCGCGGAGCGACCGAGGCCGACATCGAGCGTGTGGTCGCCGACTTCGTGGCCGCCGCGCTGCGGGCCCAAAGCGCGGGCTTTGCCGGCGTGGAGGTGCACGGCGCCAACGGCTACCTCTTCACCCAGTTCCTCGCCCCTCTGGACAACCCGCGGGACGACGCCTTCGGCGGCTCCCTGGAGAACCGGGCGCGCTTCCTGCGCCGGACCGTGCAGGCGGTGCGCGCCGCCGTTCGGGCCGACTTCGCCGTGGGCGTGCGCCTGAGCCCCGTCGACCTGTGGGACCAGCGCGGCCTGGTGCTGGAGGACTCGCTGCAGGTGGGCCGCTGGCTGGCCGACGACGGCATCGACTGGCTGCACCTCAGCCTGCGCGACGCCGGCGGGCCCCCTCCCAGGCAGCCTGACGCGCCGCCCGTGGCCCGCGCGTTCCGCGACGTCCTCCCCGCCGACCTGCCCCTCCTGGTGGCGGGCGGGATCGACGCTCGCGACAAGGCCGAGCGGGCCCGGCAGGCCGGGGTCGACGTGGTGGTGCTGGGCCGCGCCGGCATCGTGCAGCCCGACTGGCCCACGGCGTCCCAGGCCGCGGGCTACGCGCCCCCGAGCACGCCCTGGTCGCGGGAGCACCTGCGGTCGGTGGACGTGGGCGAGGCCTTCCTGGGCTACCTGCGCAACTTCGCGGGCCTGGTCGAGGGCGGGGCGCCGCCGC
>CALCXL010000096.1 GCA_937907595.1 uncultured Pseudomonadota bacterium | reverse complement strand
CAACCCCTGGGGCACCGAGGCTGTGGCCACGGAGGGCACCCTGGAGGTGACCACGACGCCGGCTGGAGCCGCGGTCACGGTCAACGGTCGCGGTCGGGGCAACTCCCCGGCGCGGGTGACCCTGGCTCCCGGGCAGTACGAGGTGCGCGTGGTGCTGGCCGATCACTTCCCGCAGACGCGCGTGGTCAGCCTGGTGGCCGGCGCGACGGCCAAGGCGACGTTCGCGCTGGAGTCGAGCAAGGCCGCGCCTACAGTCGTTGCGGCGACCAGCGGCACGCTCAACGTGATCACCGCGACTCCGGCCGCGCTCTGGATCGACGGCGTCTCGAAGGGGCGCACCCCGACCACGGTCACGCTGGCCGAGGGCTCGCACGCCTTCAAGTTGCAGATCGACGGCCAGCCCCCGCACGAGGAGCGCTTCGACGTGAAGTTCAACTCGGACGGCAAGGCCACCAAGTTCTTCAACATGGCGCAGTAGCCGCCGGCTCCGCGGAGCGCGCTCCCACGGCAGGCTGCGGCCCCGTGGCCGGCCTCTTCGCCCCCCCGTCCCGTCCCTGAGAACGTCGCGCGTGCCCTGACTGGGGCGCCCGCATCGGCGTGAGCGCTCGGGCCCGGAGGCAGCCTCTCAGAAGCGACCGGCCAGGCTCAGCGTCGCGCCGCTCAGGCCCGGAGGCCGCCCCTCAGAAGCGACCGGCCAGGCTCAGCGTCGCGCCGCCCTCAGCCCGTGGGACGACCATCGGCGCGGGCAACGCCGCGCGGGCGCCGCCGGGGGCGTAGAGCCGCTTCCAGCCCACCGCGCTGGCGATCTGGTTGAAGGCGACGTTGATCGCGTAGGGGATCAGGACGTTCGGCACCCAGAAGGCCTCGCTCGTCCGGGCGGCGGTGCCCACCCCGTAGATCGTGCCCCAGGAGGCGCCCACGGTGCCGACGAGGGAGACCAGGAAGCCTGGCGCGTCGCGCAGGTAGGCGGAGGACAGCCCCGGCACGGGCGCGAAGCCCAGGGCGATGGACAGGCCGCGGTTGGGCCGTCCGGCGGGCGCGGGGCGGGTCTTGGTGACGGTCGGCGGTGGGGCGTCCGCCGGAGCGACCTCCGCGGTGGGCTCGGGGCTGGGCTCCGGCTCGGGCTCGATCTGGGCGACCGCGGCGGGGGGAGGGAAGATCGAGGCCATGGCTGCCTTGACGTCGACGTCGGGCGTGAAGCCCAGGGAGTCGAAGACGGCGCCGGCGACAGCCTCGCCGGAGGCCTGAAGGTCAACCTTCGACGGCGCGCCCCCCTGGGAGGTAAGGGGCACCTGGGCCGTGCCGAGCAACGTGCCGGAGGAGACCACCACACCCACCAGGCTCAGCCGGTTCGGCGGGCCGGGCTTCAGGGTGGGCACGATCAGGTAGTCCACCTCCAGGGCCACCAGGAGCCCACGAAGGCAGTCGATGTTGCCGCGGCAGGCGGCCAGCTCCGCGCTCTGGGCCCCGAGGGCCTCGGCCCAGTCGGTGGGTCCGACCACCGCGGCGCGGGGCACGACGCCGATGGCCTGGTGCAGCCAGGAGTCCGCGTCGTCGGCCAGGGCGCGGACCTCTTCGTCCAACACGGCGCTCGGAGCGACCGCGACGCGGGCGGCCGGCTGGGCCATCCAGGCGCTCATGTCGATGGTGGCCATGTCCGACAGCTTGTCGTAGCCCACCATCACCGTGCCCTGGGGTACCCGAAGCTTCATGCCCGTGGCCGTCGACTCCAGCACGATGCCCAGGAGCTCCCGGCCGTCGTTGAGGTTCATGCGCCGGAACTCCTGCGCCTCCTGCGCCTGGGCTGGGAGCGCGAAGATCGAGGTCAGCAGCAGGGGAACGAGCGAGCGGCGCAGCATGGGTCCTCTCCGTGGGAACAGCCCCGGCAACCATAGCAGGCGCCGCCCCACTACAATCCGCGCCCGGAGGACCGATGACCGCCCAACGCCGCCCCCTCGAAGTCGACACCCGCCGCGCCGTCGCGGGTCCTGGACGCCCACTGCCCGTCTCCCAGGAGGCCCTCGATGAACGGCAGGGGGCCCTGCTCCGCGCCGACGCCGAGCTGCGCCGATGCCAGGAACAGGGGGACGTCGGCTTCTTGAGCCTGGACTGGGCCGCCTGGAGGGTGGAGCGGGCCGAGGGCGTCGCCGCGCACCTGGCCGAGCACACCGACGTGCTGCTGGTCCTGGGCATCGGCGGCTCTGCACTGGGTGCCCGCGCCTTCGACGAGGCCCTGGGCCCCGACTCGGGGCGCAGCGATCGCCCTGCCTGCGGCCGGCGCGTGGTGGTGCTGGACAGCGTTGACCCCACGCGCGTGCTCCTCACGCTCGGCCGCCTCGACCCCGAGCGCACTGCGGTCGTCGTGATCTCCAAGTCCGGCGGCACCGTGGAGACAGCGGCGCTGTTCCGGGTGGTGATGCCCTGGTTGCGGGCGGCGGTCGGCCCCCGCTGGAGTCAGCGCGTCGCGGTCATCACCGACCGGGAGCAGGGCGCGCTGCGTCCCCTGGCCCGCGAACACGGGCTGGCGGCCTTGCCCATCCCCGACGACGTCGGCGGCCGCTTCTCGGTGCTCACCGCCGTCGGCATGCTGCCCGCCGCCTACCTGGGCCTGGACCTCGCCGCCCTGCGCGCCGGGGCTGAGGCCATGCGCGAGCAGGTGCTGCGAAGGGACCTCGGCACGAACCCGGCCTGGCGCTTCGCGGCCGCCCACGACCTTTGGTGGGGCCACGCCAACATCTCCGTCCTCCTCTCCTACTGCGACCGGCTGGGGGCCCTGGGGGAGTGGTTTCAGCAGCTCTGGGGCGAGTCCCTGGGCAAGCTGCGGCCCGACGGGTCGTCGGTGGGCTGGACGCCCGTGCGCGCCCAGGGGCCGGTGGACCAGCACAGCCAGCTGCAGCTCTGGCAGGAGGGCCCGCGGGACAAGCTCCTCTCCGTGCTGCGCGTCGCCGATCACGGCGCGTCGGTGGTGATCGGAGGCGAGGAGGGCCCTGAGCGCTCCGTCGGCGCCTACCTGGCCGGGCGCACGCTCGAGGAGCTCATGGACGCCGAGCGGAGGGGCACCACCGCAGCGCTTGTGGAGGCGGGGCGACCCGTGATCGAGCTGCGCATCGACCGGGTGGACGAGTTCTCCGTCGGCGCGCTCGTCGTCTTCCTCGAGCAGGCGACGGCCTTGACGGGCCTGCTCTCCGGCGTGGATCCCTTCGACCAGCCCGGCGTGGAGGCGGGCAAGCGCTTTGCCTACGGGCTGATGGGCCGGGCGGGGTTCGAGCAGGAGGCCACCCGCGCGCGCGCCCTGCTGGACGAGGGCTGAGGCGAGCATGGGCCGCGTCGCCGTCCTGTCGGACTCGCTCGTCAACAAGATCGCAGCGGGGGAGGTCATCGAGCGGCCCAGCGCCGTGATCAAGGAGCTGGTCGAGAACAGCGTCGACGCCGGGGCGGGCCGGATCCTGGTCCAGGTGGAGGGGGGAGGGCGCGCCCTGCTCCGCGTGGTCGACGACGGCTGCGGCATGGACCGCGACGACGCCCGCACCGCCATGGAGCGGCACGCCACCAGCAAGATCCGCGACGACCGCGACCTCTTCTGCATTCGCACCCTGGGCTTCCGGGGGGAGGCGTTGCCGTCCATCGCCGAGGTCAGCCGCTTCGAGCTGATCACCGGCGAGCGCGGTCAGGAGGCGGGGACGCGGTTGGTCCTGGACGGCGGGGTCTGGGAGCGGATCGAGGACGGGCCGAACCCCGGGGGCACGGACATCTCCGTGCGCCGGCTCTTCTTCAACACGCCCGTGCGTCTCAAGTTCCTGAAGGCGCCGCGCACGGAGCTCAGCCACATCGGCGACGTCGTGCAGCGCATGGCCCTGGCCCACCCCGATGTGGCCTTCCGCCTGGAGGTGGACGGACGACAGACCCTGGACGTTCCGTCGGCGGACACCCTGCGCACCCGCGTCGCGCGGGTCCTGGGCCGGCGGGCCGCGGAGCAGATGGTCGACCTGGGTGCGCAAGAGGGCGACGTGCGCGTGGAGGGCATGGTCGGCCTGCCCGGCCTGCATCGATCGGGGAACGGCAGCATCTACCTCTACGTCAACGGGCGCGCGGTGAAGGACCGGACCCTGGTGGGCGCGGTCCTGGCCGGGTACCGGGGGCTGATCCCGCCGGGCCGCTACCCGGTGGTGGTGTTGTTCGTGGACCTGCCGCCGGGTGATGTCGACGTCAACGTGCACCCCACCAAGGTCGACGTGCGCTTCCAGCACGGGCGCGATGTCTTTCGTTTCCTCGGCGCCGCGCTGACCGGGGTGTTGGCCCAGGCCGACGCGGGCGGCCCTGCGCCGCTGTTTCGGCCCAGCGCCGGTCGGCAGCTCGCCCTGGGTCAGGCGGTCGATCCGGCGCCTTCGCTCGCTGCGGATCCGCCGTCCGCGGGGCCCCTCCTCGCCGCCGACGGACCGGGCCTCGGCCTGGTCCTCCCCCCCTCCTCGCCTCCGCTCCCGACCGCCTTGCCCGACGGCCCCGCCGCGCCCCTCGATCCCCTCGGCCGCGCCTCCCGTCCTCCGGGGGCGCCGCCGACGTTCCGGGGGGAGCCGGACGCTGGGGGGCGGTCGGCACGGGAACCAGACCCTCGCGCCCGACCAGACCTGGGCTGCGCCCGCGCCATCGGTCACTACGGCGGGCGCTGGCTGCTGGCGGAGTCGGAGGGGGAGCTCCTGCTCGTCGACGCCGTGGGCGGGCACCAGCGCATCCTCTTCGAGCGACTGCGCCGGGCCGCCGCCACCGAGCTTCCGCGCCAGCGTCTGCTCGTACCCGAGCTGTTGGAGCTGGAGCCCGCGGCCGTGGTCCTCCTGGAGGCCCAGTCGGACGTGCTGTCGGCCCACGGCCTGGAGGTCTCGTCCTTCGGTGGGGGCACGCTCGCGCTCCAGGCCGTGCCGCGCGGGGCGCACGCGCAGCGCTGTCGTGGAGCCCTGGTGAGCCTCGCGGGGCGCTTCGCAGAGATCCCCGCCCGGCGGGCTGCCGACGCCGCCGCGCGGGAGGTCGCGGGGGCCCTGGCGGCCTGGCTCGCCCTCGATCCGGCGGAGCCGCCCACCCACTCCGAGCAGCGGCTGCTGCTGGCGGCGCTCGCTGCGCAGGGCGTGCCGCCGCTCTCCCCCTGGGGCCGGCCGCTGCTCGCGCGCTTCGGCCGCGACG
>CALCXL010000095.1 GCA_937907595.1 uncultured Pseudomonadota bacterium | reverse complement strand
CCCTGGACCCCGGCCGCCTGCTCGCCTGGGTGCAGTCCGATCCGCGCAGCCTCACGATCCGCCCCGACGGCGTGCTTCACGTGGCGCTGGAGGCCGAGCAGCGCAAGCTCCCCGTTCCCGCGGCCAGACAGGTCCTGGAGGCTCTGCGGGGCTGCCTGACCCCCTGATCCCCGGCGCGCGCCATCCCTCGACGGGCCCGAGCCTGCGTGGTATGCACCGGCCCGTTCGGGAAGAGCAGCCCCCGCTGGGGGGTCTGCCGCCAGAACCGACCAGAGGACCGCCCATGCCCCGCACTGCCGTCTTCATACTCGCCTGCCTGCTGGCCGCCTGCTCCTCCCCGGAGGACGGGGACAGCCCCTCGGCCCCCGCGGCGGCGTCGGCGGAGGCGCCGCTGCGCCTGCCGAGCAAGGCCATGATCGGCACCACCCTCGCCACCGTGTCGGGCCACCCCATCGGCTCGCGGGAGTTCGACCCCCAGGCCGTGCGCCGCGCGGGCCCCGCCGGCGACCTCCCCATGGAGGTGCGCATGGAGGTGATCGACGACCTGGTGGACGAGAAGCTGCTCTACATCGAGGCCCTGCGCCGCAGCATGGACCTGGACCCGAAGATCCAGAAGATGATGGTGAACACCCTCCTCAAGGAGGAGGTCTACAGCAGCGTGCGCACGTCGGACATCACCGAGGACGAGCTGCGCGGCTACTTCGAGGAGCACAAGGACGAGTTCGTCGTGCCCGAGAAGCTGCAGATCAAGCGCATCCTCATCAAGCCGAAGGGCGATGAGACGCCGGACCAGGCCATCGCCCGCGCCAACGAGATCCGCGCGGAGGTGGTGGCCCGCTCCGACGACTTCAAGGCCCTGGCCCAGCAGCACAGCCAGGGGCCCTTCGCCCGCCGCGGCGGCGACATGGGCTTTGTGACCCTGGAGGGCAAGCCCGGTGTGGACCCGGCCGTCGTGGAGAAGGCCTTCGCCATCGGGCGCGGCGACGTGAGCGACGTGTTCGAGACCCGGGACGGCTGGAACATCGTCCAGGTGGCCTCCCGGCGGGACAAGGTGGAGCGCAGCTTCGAGCAGATGCGCGGCTCCGTGCTCCGCAAGGTCAAGTCGGAGAAGTACCGCACGCTGTACGAGGCCTACGTCGCCGGCCTGAAGGCCAAGGCCGACATCCGGGTCGACCGCGCCCGCCTGGAGCGCCACAAGATCGACGCGGTGCGCCAGGTCAGCCCGGGCGCCAGCCCGACCGTGGACTCGAAGGGGGAGCCGATGCTGGACAAGCTGCCGGGCCTCGTTGAGGGCGCCGCGCCCGGGGGCGACTCCTCCGAAGACGAAAACTAGGAGCCCGTGGGTGCATCGATCCGCCGGCTGGCTAGGCTCCTGGCCGGGCTCCTCCTGCTGGGGGGCTGCGCCCGCTCCGCGCCCGAGGCCGAGGACGTCGACCCGATCCTGGCCCGCGTGGGCCCCAGGGTCGTGCGTTTCCACCACCTGCTCGCCGCCGCCCAGACCCGCGGGGAGCCGGGCTTGCTGCCCCGCTCGGGCGCCGGCTGGGAGGACCTGCGCGCCCGCCTGCTCAAGGAGCGCCTGGTGGAGGAGGTCCTGCTGCTCGACGGGGAGGAGCGCGGCCTGATCCTGGACCCCAGCGCGCTGCAGGCGGACGTGGACCGCGCCATCGAGGACGTTGGCGACGCCGACCGCCTGGCCGCGCTGGTGGAGGAGAGCCACGGGGGCCGGGAGGCCTGGATCGCTGCTATCGAGCGCCGCCTGAAGCTGACGGCGGCGGAGTCGGCCTTGCGCGATGAGCTGGCGGCGGGGGTGACCATCGCACCCGAGCAGGTGGAGTCCTCCCGCGATCGCTATGCCCACCACCTGGTCGCGCCGCCGACGATCCGCGTGCGCCAGATGTTCTTTCCCGACGCGGACAGCGCCCGGGGCGCCCAGCTCCAGCTGGAGGAGGGCGCCGACTTCGGGGAGCTGGTGCGCTCGCTGACGGGGGAGGACGGGGACAGCGGCTTCGTGGCCGAGGACTCGGTGCCCCCCGCGGTGCTCGCCGCCACGGTCGATCTGGAGGTCGGCGCCGCAACCGGAGTCGTGCCCTCGCCCCTGGGCTACCACCTCTACCAGCTGCTGGGCCGCGAGCCGGGCGGGGCCCTGGAGGAGGACGCGGCGCGGGCGGAGATCGAGCGCCGCCTGCGGGACGAGGCGGTGAACAGCCGCCTGAAGGCCTGGATCGCCGCGCGCACCGACGCGCTCGGGATGTTTGTGGACGAGGACTCCGTCGCCCTCGTCCGGTGTTGTCGCCAGGGGCTGCCTTATTCCGGCCCCCCCAACGAAGGTTCCCCATGATCCGCGCGCTGATCCTCTGCCTCTCCCTGCTCGCCGTCCCCGCCCAAGCCCGCGAGCTGGTCGACCGCGTCGTCGCCGTCGTCAACAAGGAGCCCATCCTGTTGTCCGACCTGGAGAACACGATGGAG